>JAUHYH010000049.1 GCA_030426585.1 Bacteriovoracia bacterium | reverse complement strand
CAAATCTTTACCGGCCAAAAAATATTCTTCAGAGTTTTTAAATTTCCCTCGGTTAGTGACCACACAAGCAAGCACAAAAATACCAATAAAATAGGCCAGGATGACAGCTAGATCGATTCCAGTTAAAGTGAGTGAGTTCATTTGGTTACTCCATTAAAATGCAGTCAAGACTTGTCAGTCTTTCTCTCATCCCATAATCTTTCTCGGTTCATAAACAAACCCTAAACAAGGATGATTGCATGAAATTGACATACTTATTGTTCGCTGGTCTGTTGTCAAACGCTATTTTCGCCCAACAAAATGATTTCCCCAAATGGGTGAAATACCAGTATCAAAAGTCGGTTGGTCACCTTCTCAATAACATCTCTCGTCCGGATACTCCTAAAGGTTTTGTCATCGCGGCACCTTCAAAGAGCAATCCGAACTATTACTACCATTGGGTAAGAGATGCTGCCCTTGTTATGGAAACAATTAGAGAGTCTTTCCCGTATGAGAAAGCGGCTCCTATGTTTCGTGATTACATCAATCTTGTGGATCACTTTCAACAAGTTGATAAGCTTACTGGTCAAGGTGAGGTTAAGTTCAACCCAGATGGATCTAGCTTCAAAGGTCCATGGGGACGACCTCAGAATGATGGTCCTGCTCTAAGAGTTATTGCTATTTCTCAATTTGCGGAAACGCTTTTAAAGAAAGGAAAAGAAGCTTACGTTAGAGTAAAATTATATGGTGGCAAGATCCCTGCTCAAACTGTTCTTAAAAGAGATCTTGAATATGTTTCAAACCACTGGAAAGATCATGACTTTGATCTTTGGGAAGAGGTCAAAGGTCATCATTTCTTTACAAGAATGGCCCAGCGTACAGCTCTATTCAGAGGAGCTAAGCTTGCGAGAAAACTTGGAGATGGTGCTGCTGCTGATTTCTATGAAAAACAAGCAAGAGCTTTATCTGTAGAGCTTGAAAAGCATTGGAACGAAAGCCTTGGTTATATCATCACAACGAGAAACTTTGTTGATGGGCATAATTATAAATCTTCGAACCTTGATGCTTCTGTTATCCTTGCTGCTAACCATTCAGGTTTAAGCGGTCTTCCATTCAGTATTCTTGATGATAGAATCATGGCGACGGCTGAAAAATTGATTTCTACTTTTAGAACTCTTTACCCGATTAATAATGAAGGTATTGGTGTTGCTATTGGAAGATATCCAGAAGATAGATACTTCGGTGGTCACCCATGGTTTCTTTTAACTGCGGCGCTTGGAGAGTATTTTTACAAAGTTTCTGAAGCGATCGTTAAATCAAAGAAGATTGTTGTGACTAAGCATAATGAAACACTCATTAGAAGAGTTTCTGGAGCTGAACTTAAAGTGGGTACTTATAAAACAAAAGCAACAGTTTTAAAGATTGCTAAAAAGTTTAGAGAGCATGGAGATAATTTCCTTAAAAGGATTCAGAAACATGCTGGTCCTAACGGTCAGCTTGATGAGCAATTTGATCGTCATGATGGTTATATGAAATCAGCAAGACACCTTACATGGAGTTACGCTGCTTTTATCGCTGCTGCTAACGCTAGATAAGAATTAGTTAAATTCTCTATATCTTGTTAATAAAGAATAAGCCTCGATTTCATAAATCGGGGCTTTTTTGTTTGTTTTAAAGATTGATTGATATTCACTTTCACTTAGTGTGTCTTTAATTTGTTGATGATGTTTATTAATAGTTTCCACTATCTCTGGTATTTCTTCTCGATCTTCAGGATCACTTAAATCTATTTCGTCAAGAATCTCGATGAGCATGCCTATATGAAAAACGTTTTCTTGGAATGTCTTCTTTTTCTCAATTGGGGAATTCATTATCGAATTAAATAGATCCATCTGTGTAAGATAAAAGGTTGTATGATTTTCAATATCTTTTTCTACGGGAATATCTAGTTCAATTGGTCTCTGTGAAATTTTAACGTTTGAATTTTTACTTGTTTTTTTTAATTCAGGTTCTACGCTTGTCGATAAAACGGACTTGTTTCTTTTGAATTCGGTATCCTTAGTTGTTTCTTTTTTTATAAAGGGCAAGGTGTTAGCTGATTTTTTTTTACTCAAAGGGACCTCACTTTTTTTATATAATAGTAAGGTCCCAATTGTAAGAAGTGATAAAAATGCGATAGTTGATTTTTTCACTTAGGTTTTTCGATTATTTAATTCTTAATCCACGACTAGATCCTAATGAGCCTCTAGGAGGAGCGCTGTTCAGTCTCTTTAAATCACTTTCACTAGCAAGTGCTTCATATTTTACTGTAAAAGTAGTTTGTTGTTTCATCTTTTTACCTTTTCCACATGTAATTGTTGCCGTTTTATAGATAATAGGGCAGTTTTTCTTACGTTCTTTAGTTGGGGACATAGCACATTTTAAACTTGCTTGATCATATGTATGAATAACAAAATTTCTTTTTGGCTTAGTTGATCTAATAGATGAGCCTATAGACAGGTTTTTGTCAACTTTACATACGCCTCTTCTATTCATTTTTATATCTATATATCCCCAAACCATCCCAGGATATTTCTTTCCATCAGGCCCAGTCAACGTTGAAGTGTATTCGAGTAATGGTGCTCCAAAACTTCTGTAAAATTTACCTGAGGCATTTTTTACTTTGAACTTTGCGTAAGTCGGTAGAGTAAAAGTTAATGTTAAAGCTAAGATGATTAATTGTTTCATTGTTCCTCCCATCTGTTGGACTAAGAATTTGTAAATAATTCTTCTGAACCCATTATGAGCGGTGTTCGTATAATAGCTTAGAATTTTGTGATACTTCTCCGTCAAGACTGACATGTGACTGATTTCAAAAAGGTTTTTGTGGTTACGCTAAGATTGAGTATTTGCAATGATTTCTTTGCACTTGGTGTTTAAGTGCCCCTCTTTTAGAGAAGAGGGGTTATGGCTATTATTTATTTTGAATAGAGATTACTGAGCATTCTTCACAATATCATCAACAACGCTAGGATCGAGAAGGGTTGAAGTATCACCTAATTGATCAGGTCTCCCTTCAGCAACCTTTCTAAGAATTCTTCGCATGATTTTTCCCGATCGAGTTTTAGGAAGTCCTGTTACAACTTGAATCTTATCCGGCTTAGCAATAGGACCAATCACTTTTGTCACTTGATCTTTTACTTGTTTTGAAAACTCTTCAAGGTTCGAAGGAGTTGAATGACAGATAACATAGGCATAGATTCCTTGTCCTTTGATATCGTGAGGGTAACCCACAACGGCGGTTTCAACAACAGACTCAAGCGTATCAATAGCGTCTTCAACTTCTGCGGTTCCAATCCGATGACCTGAAACATTGATAACATCATCAACTCTTCCCGTAATTCGGTAGTTGCCGTTTTTATCGCGATAACAACCATCTCCAGTAAAATATTTCCCTGGATAAGTAGAAAAATAAACTTGTTTAAAGCGTTCGTGATCCCCATAAACGGTTCGCGCTTGCCCAGGCCATGAGCCTGCAATACAAAGATTCCCACTCACATCATTACCTTCAATAACACTCCCTTTCTCATCAACGAGTTCAGGTTTTACCCCAGGAAGCGGTTTTGTTGCATAGGTAGGTATGCATTCCCCAATACCGGCAAGAGTTGAGATCATGATCCCACCTGTTTCTGTTTGCCACCAAGTATCAACAATAGGGCAATTTTTCTTTCCTACTTTTTGATCATACCAATGCCAAGCTTCTTCATTGATCGGCTCACCAACAGTCCCTAAAACTTTAAGAGTTGAAAGCGAAGCCGCTTCAACCAGCTTTTCATCACAGGCCATAAGGGCTCGGATGGCAGTGGGGGCGGTATAAAAGTGAGTGATTTTTAATTTATCTACAATCTGCCAAAAGCGCCCAGCATCTGGCCAAGTAGGAACACCTTCAAACATCAAAGTCGTGGCGCCATTGAGAAGGGGACCGTAGGTAATATAACTATGCCCTGTGATCCAGCCAATATCAGCGGTACACCAATAAATATCTTGTTCATCAGTTTGAAAAACATTTTGAAAAGTATACGCGGCCCAAACCATATAGCCGGCCGTCGTGTGCATTAAACCTTTAGGCTTGCCCGTTGATCCAGAAGTATAAAGAATAAAAAGCGGATCTTCCGAATCCATCACTTCAGCAGGGCAATCAGAAGAAGCTTTGTCATAAAGGTCATGCCACCAAACATCCCGACCTTCTTTCATCGTGATATTTGATTCTATTCTTTTATGGACAAGGACATTTTTAATCGTCGGGCAGGTTTCAAGTGCTTCATCGGCGATCCCTTTAAGATCGATTGATTTTGCTCCTCTATAACTTCCGTCATTAGTAATGAGAAGATTGCATTCGCAATCATTAATTCGATCGGCGAGGGATTGGGCACTAAAACCACCAAAGACAACGGAATGAATTGCTCCTATTCGAGCACAGGCAAGAACAGAGAAAAGAAGTTCAGGAACCATTCCCATATAGAGGCAAACCCGATCACCTTTTTTGACTCCGAGGTCTTTTAACATGTTAGCTGTCTTACAAACAGCTTGATGAAGTTCTTTATAAGTATAATGAGTTGTCGGTGTGTTTGGGTCGTTAGCTTCAAAAGTGAGTGCCCGTTTATCACCACGTTTTTCCAAGTGGCGATCAAGGCAGTTCTCTGTGATATTTAATTTGGCATTGGTGAACCATTTGAAATCTAGGTCGGTGAAATTTCCGGATTTCACCTGGTCCCATTTTTTATGCCAATGGAAATTTTCAGCAATATCGGCCCAAAATTTTTCAGGTGCTTCAAGAGCATTTGTGTAGGATTGTTCGTAATCATTCTTTGATTTTATTCGGTACATAAGGTCCCCTTAAATGATGTATTTAAATAGTTTGGGGGAATTGAGATAAATAGACAACGTCAGTGCCGGTATTCGGCTACCGGTAACCAGTGACCGGTCACCGGCGCAGGGTTTTACCCTGCGTCACCACCAAGTCCCACCAATATTGAATCCAACAGCAGAGGTGGTTTGATTAGTAGTGTCACTTTCAAAAGAGCGATTATTAAAGAAGAAGTAAACAAAAAATGAATTATGCCGGAGGCGGTGGCGTTCAACTCCCACTTTTACTGTGTAGTCGTACTTCATGGTGTAATCCATTTCGAAGCCCTTGGTAAGACCCGTTCCAAATTCGATTCCATAGGTGTTCGACCAATTTTCAGAGCTTAACATTCTCCATTCGAGGTCAACGAAGCCGGCGGCGTAAGCTTCTTCTTGAAGTTCAACTTGTGAAAGCGAGATACGATTCACGAGTGCTTCTTCCCAGTAAAGAAGTCTAAAAGTTGCAGAGAACTCAGGATAGATCCAACCGGTTCGAACACCTAAAGACATAGGCCTAAGTTTTTTATTAACGAAAACCAAGTTTACTTGGTCTTTGAAGGAGATCGAAGAAAGTGTAAAGTCTGGACCAATAAAAAATGCACGGTCGGTATTAAAAAGGTAATGAATATTCCATCGATAATTATTCTCTGAAACTTTTTTGGTGTTAAGACCATTAACAAAATCTTCAGCTTCGATAGTCGAATGATACCAAGTGAAACTTACGTGAAACTTTTCATACGCTGATATGATATCAAGGTTTGATTTCTGCGCGTAAGCCGTTGAAATGAATGTGAATAACAAAAGAAGTCTCATCCTTGACCTTCAAAATTCCTTTTAAACTAGAAGCCCCATTTTCCTGCTTCGAATTGGTGGATATTAGTAATCGTATCTTCATCCGGTGGATCATTAAAGAGCATCAACTCTAAAATTTGACCTTGGAAGTAATCTCCATTCCCACTGGATACACCAGTATGATAAAAAGAAGTATTGTTTTTGCACCCGAGTCCAATATTCCCACTGTGGGCATAGAGTAGACTCGTTGAATATTGAGTCGTTCCAATTTGAGATCCGTTTACATAACACTTCAAAGTTCCATCTGGACCAGAGGGGCCTGTATAGTTTGTGTAATCAAAAACCCATGTTACAACATAGCGAGTATTTGGACTTGCGGGTGTATTTACAGAAACAAATGGTTGTGACCCATCACCATCTTCAGGAAGATTATAAAAGCCACAGTAAATTCGATTATTTGAAATATAGACATTCATTCCTCTGACATTTCCCCCTTCTTCGTAAACAATCTGAGTCGCCCCGGTATTACCACCTGTTTCAAAAACAACAGTAAGGTTTCTCTGGTTAACAGTGGCAAGGTTAAGGTCAGCATGATTGTTAGGAGCAAGACACATATTTCCTCCACTCATATCAATTGCATTTTGTGGGATATCAAAAATCGGTCTTTGGCTAAGGTCTTGAAAGTTGTGAACATTAGGAGAACCTGAAATATCATTAACTTGGTCAATGTTTCCCGTAAACAATCCATCCGTTGCATTTCTTCCGTTTTCATCAATGATAGTCGTATGCTCGAATGGATTAAGCCACGCCACCATATTCGGAAGATCTCTTGGATCGAAACCATAATACCAAGGACCATAAGTTGGGTGACGTTGTTCTGAGTAAAGTCCTGCTTCATCGTAAACTCTGACTGTGGAAAAATATTGAACTCCTACTTGGAATTCAAGAGCTGCACTTGCGCCATCTTGCCCGGCGATCACTCGGTAGCTACTAACATTTCCAATATCGGTAAAAGGAAAAACATCACTGCCTCCGGGGGAGGTTCCGATAGCATATTCATAACGAACAGTACTGCAGTTATCTACCGTTGGAATCCATGTGGTAGTAGGACCTTCATTAAAAATGGCATCATCTGCAGTCACATCAATTTCTGTTCCAAAAACGGGAGGAGAAATATCTCTAATCAAACCTGAACCTTCATTCAAAACTTGAATCGGAAAGCCGGTGATATCAATACTTCTCACGGTTGCATAAACTCTTTGGCAATCAACCATAGGAACACTATCGAAGATATGGGAGTTGTAATTATCTGAAGCTTGCCACCCAACGATATCTGTAAGCCCGGGACTCGAACCTAAAGCAACTTCGTAACCATCGATAAAGTCGGTTGAAACAGTCGTCCATCTTAAAGTCGGTGTTGCAACTGGTGAAGGATCACTCGTCACGTTGGAATCCCAAACGAGATTGACCGTTGAGTTTGGTGCGACACCGTCGGCCGTTGATTGGTCATCATCAGTTAAACTATTGCGGCAACTTTGTATAAAAGTAGTGATTATAAGAATGAAGAATGTTCTTAACAGAATCTTCATAGTTTAATTATAAATCTGCGCCCAATTTCCAGCCTTTTATGCCTTGTTCGTTTATATTTATTTGTCCTGAGTAAACGATGACAACTTAGCTAGGCACTTTTTAGTCTCCCGACTAACTTGTCGGAATTCTGTGTAAAGTGCTTGAAAACACTGGGAAATGAGGAAATTTGTCCCATGCGTTGCGTAGGGTGTATTCTCATGTGATTTGTTAGGGTTAGAGCAATTACAACAAAGGAAGACTTTTGGATATCGCAAAAAACACAGTAGTTTCGTTTGATTTTATTCTTAAAAACAATGATGGTCAGGTATTGGACTCATCTGAGAAAGATGGACCGCTTGTTTACCTTCATGGTGTAGGCCAGCTTGTTCCTGGTTTAGAAAATGAGCTTGAAGGGAAAAAAATCGGAGATCGATTTGATGTTTCTCTCGCGCCTAAAGATGCTTATGGTGAAAAAAACGATGAATTGATTCAAAAAGTGCCTAAAAGTGAATTTCAAAGCCCTACAGATCTTCAAGTGGGGATGCAGTTTGAAGTTCCCGCCCAAGGTGGAAACGTACTTCTGACAATCACGGCAATTGAAGGTGATATGGTAGAAGTTGACGGAAATCATCCGTTGGCTGGAGAAACATTGAACTTCAATATCACGGTAACTGAGGTAAGAGCTGCTTCCGAAGAAGAAATTGCTCATGGGCATGTGCATGGTCCAGGTGGGCACGATCACTAAAAAACAGAAAGCGGGAATCGGGAGCCAGGAGTCTGGAGTCGGGAACGGCATCAGGAATCAGATTCAGGATCCGGTACCCGACACCCGACACCTGGCGCTGTCCCTGACTCCTGATTCCAGACTCCAGTTGCCTGGTCTTGCATCCGACTAATTTAATCACTAAACTTACCTTACGGAGGGTTTATGAAATACCTAATCACTTTTGCCATGCTTTTTTCTTTTAACCTTTTTGCGGATGAAGCGGAAGTTTCTTCAGATGAAAAAGAGGTAGAAGCCCTTCTCGTCGAGCTTTCAGAGAATGAGTACGATGATAAAGAAGTCGTCAAAACTCTCAATCAACCGAGTACTCGTCTGCCTGCAAGCGTAGAAGATTAATCTAAAAACAATTACTTAAAACTCTTTAAGTCAGGTTTGTGAAAACTACCTGACAAATCCCTTTCAATTTACTCCTTAAATTTCGCCAAAATCCTTTGGCGGTTTTGTATCACCTCGAAATTACAGCGTATTTTGAGCTCAGTTCAAATACCGAAATAAAATAGTCTAACCGCTTGAAATTATTGCCGATAATGCGGCGTATCACTAAAGAACCTATAGTTAAGAGTCGATAATGTAACGACTTGGACTTTTACAAATTATAAACGCACTGGAAGGACATTAAAGTTTGAAAGATTTTTTTTCAAAAATTTTTAATGAAACTGCTACGCAGGTTGTGGCCGCTGTTGGTGTGGCTGCACTTCTGTACTTTGCGACTTCAGATAATGATTCAAAAAAATCTTCTCAAAATAAAGTTCAAGAGATGGTCGAAAGTGCTCAAAAAGCAGACCTTAGTCAAAATCAAGTGGGGAAAGTTCAGACACCAACAACAGCAGAAGTTCCCTTTAGGCAATCAAGAAACACTTTCATTCCAAGAGAGTTTGCTCCAGAGCAAGTAGAAAAGCCAAGTACGAATAATCAAATAATTGCTCCTCCTACGGTTGTAAACCTGCCAAGTTCAAGATCAGCAAAGAGAAAGGCGAGAAGACGTAGCCAAGAACGTTCTAGGAGAGAGTCGAATCCGATTGCGAGAACTTCTCCTACCAATGCCTCTTCTGAGTCGCCAGTTCCTTTCATTTTTAACTGTAATGGTGTTGATTGTGTTACCGAAGTGGATGACCCTAATAATCCTAATAATGATGACGGTTCAGAAAATGTTATTACTGATGATCCAACGGAAGATGCACCATCAATTGTAAATATTGATTCAAGTAAAACTGATGGATCTTATACCACAGGTGAAGTAATTCAAATTACAGTTGAGTTTGATCGTGGGATTTCATCAGGTGATGGAAGTGCTTTATCACTTAATACTGGTGGGACAGCAAGTTTTGTTTCTTTCTCGGGGACAACCGCAACTTATACTTACACGGTTTCTTCGGGAGAAAACATTGATGATCTAAATGTAATTTCATTTGGTTCTGGAACTTCTGGAGCTTCTACTGATTTACCTTCAGGTGAAAACCTAGCTGATAACAAAGAATTACGTATTGATACGACTGCCCCTTCAGTTGTCGAAGTAACTTCATCGACTGCCGATGGATCTTATAATGCAGGTGATGTGATTAGCATTGAAGTAAAATTCAATGAAGTTGTTAATGTTACAGGAACTCCTCAAATTACGTTAAATTCGCCTTCAACCGTTGTGAATTATTCTTCTGGCTCAGGTAGCGATACTCTCGTATTTTCTTATACCGTTGGTGGGGCCGATGCTTCTACTGATCTTGATTATGTCGCAACAACTTCCCTTGACTTAAATGGGGGAGATATTGAAGACCTTGTTGCTCTTGATGCTGATTTAACTCTTGCAAGCCCTGGTGCTACAGGATCAATCGCAGATGATAAAGCGATTGTGATCGATAATACTCCTGCAACTGTTGTTCAAGTTTATTCAAATACAGCAGATGGGAATTATGCCATTGGTGAAATAGTAAATATCGATGTTGAGTTTGATGAAGTGGTTAATGTGACAGGAACTCCGCAACTCACTCTTGAAACGGGAACAACTGATGCTGTTGTTAATTATTCTTCAGGTTCAGGAACTAATACTCTTCGGTTTGTTTATACAGTTGGGGCCGGTGATGTGTCAGCTGATCTTGATTATGTTGGAACAACTTCACTCGCACTCAATGGTGGAGCCATTGATGATAATGCTGGAAACGTAAGTGATTTAACTCTTGCAACTCCAAATGCAGCGAATTCAATTTCTGATGATAAGGCGATTATAATAGATGGAGAGCAACCAACAATTACTGATGTTGCTGCTCCAACGACAACAGATGGTTATTATACAACGGGACAGTCAATTGATATCGTTGTTACCTTTAGTGAGCCTGTAACGGTTACGGGAACACCTGAACTCACTCTCTCACATGGGCCGTCTATAAGTTATTCTTCTGGTTCACCCGGAACAACTCTTACGTTTACCTATACAATCGCCGTTCCTGAAAATTCTCCGGCACTTGAGTATGCGAATACCACGGCCCTTGCCTTAAATAGTGGAAGCATCAAAGATGCCTTTGGGAATGATGCTGTTCTTACTTTACCAGCGACAGGGGGATCGGGATCAATTTCAGATAATCAGTCTATTATTATTGATACTGATCTCGCACAAGTCGTAGAAGTCCGATCACCAACTGCTGACAATACTTATGGTGTTGGGGCCATCATTGATATTGAAGTTGTCTTTGATGATCTGGTTGATGTTAATACAGGTGGAGGGACGCCAACAATTGCTTTAAATTCTGGGGCGACTGTTAGTTATTCCGGCGGAACGGGAACAAATACTCTTCAATTTCAATATACCGTTGGTGGTTCGGAGAGTTCAACTGATCTTGATTATAGTAGTACTGCAGCTCTTATCCTTAATGGAGGAACAATCCTCAAGTCTGGTGCTGGAACTCCTGCTACACTTACACTTGCGACACCAGGGACAACCAATTCAATTTCTGATGACAAAGCGATTGTCATTGATAGTACGGGGCCTACAGTTACTCAAGTTTATACCCTTAAGTCTGACGCTACATATGGAGTGGGAGAGTCAATTGATATTCTTGTTGAGTTTGATGAAATTGTAACTGTAACGACAGGGGGAGGAACTCCAACTCTTGCTCTTAACTCTGGTGAGACTATTAATTACACTTCTGGTTCAGGATCGAACACTCTAACGTTTAACTACATTGTGCAAGCTGGAAATAACAGTTCAGATCTTGATTATTCTTTAACGAACTCTCTTACACTCAACGGTGGAACGATTAATGATGCTGTCGGGAACGCTGCTGACTTAACCTTGGCAACTCCTGGAGCAGCTTATTCAATTTCCGATGACAAAGCGATTGTGATTGATACCACAGGACCAACTGTTACAGAAGTTCTGACTTATAAGTTAGATGGAACTTATGGAACGGGTGAAATTATTAATATTCTCGTTGTTTTTGATGAGGATGTGGTTGTCAGTGGTACTCCACAAATCACCTTAAATACTGGAGCCGTTGTTAATTACACAACTTTGGCCGGTACCAATACAATGAGTTTTGCTTATTCCGTTTCACCGGGTGAAAACACGGGTGATCTGGATCATGACAACACAACAGCATTGGTTCTCAATGGGGGAACAATTCAAGATGCTATGACTAATAATGCGGATTTAACATTACCAGCTCCAGGCGGAGTTGGTTCTATTGCGGATGACAAGGCCGTTGTGATTGATACCAATGGGCCAACGGTAACAGCGGTTTCTTCTGCAAAACCTGATGGGAGCTATGATGCTGGAGAAGTAATTGATATCGTGGTTGATTTCTCTGAAAACGTCAGTCTTTCAGGGGGAATGCCTTATCTTGAATTAAACTCAGGAGCGAATGCTTATTATCTTTCTGGAAACGGAAGTAGCTCTTTTACTTTTAGATATACAGTCGGTGCTGGAGAAAACTCTACCGATCTCGATTATGTTGCAACCACGTCATTTAATTTGAATGGTTCTGCGATTAAAGATTTTATTGGAAATGATGCCGATTTAACGCTTCCTACTCCTAATGCTCTCAATTCAATCTCTGATGATAAAGCGATTGTTATCGATAACGTCGTTCCAACTGTGACTCAAGTCTATACACTTAAAGCAGATGGGACTTACACTTCGGGTGAAGTGATTGATATCCTTGTTGAGTTTTCTGAGATTGTTTATGTTACGGGAAATCCAAGAATTTCTCTTAACTCGGGTACCACAGTTGATTACCTCTCTGGTGATGGAACAAATACATTAATTTTTCAATATACTGTTGCAGCTCCGGATTATTCAATTGATCTAGATTATACAAGTACGGCGGCACTTGTATTAAATGGGGGAACCATTCCAGATGCGGCTGATCTTGATGCCGATCTTGCGTTAGTAACACCAAATTCTGTGAATTCAATTTCAGATGATAAAGCCATTATTATCGATACGACGGGTCCTACAGTTAATCAGGTTTATTCATTTAAACCTAATGGAACTTATGGGGCTGGTGAAGCGATTGATATCTTTGTTGAATTCAATGAAGTTGTCATTGTTGGTGGATTTCCACAACTGACCTTAAACTCAGGTGCCACAGTTAGTTATACTTCGGGCAGTGGTTCCAACACGTTGTTGTTTCAATATACGGTATCAGTAGGAGAGTCATCAAGTGATCTTGATTACTCAAATACAACCGCACTCAATTTAAGTGGGGGGACGATTCAGGATCTTGCTGCCAATAATGCAGACTTAAGTCTCGCATTTCCAGGATTCTTTAATTCAATTTCAGATGATAAGGCGATTATCATTGATGCGATTCAACCTGTTGTTATTGATGTTCGAACTGCTAAGGCCGATGGGATCTATGGCGTTGGTGAAGTGATCGATATCATTGTCGAGTTTGATAAGGTTGTTACTTTTACAGGAACTCCGGTTCTTTCTTTAGATTCTGGAGGAACTGCAAGTTATCAAACCGCTGCACCTGCGACGACGGCAACTTTTAGATATACCGTTGGTGGTGGTGAAAATAGTTCAGATTTAGATTATGTGAATACAGGATCTCTTGCTCTTTCTGGGGGGACAATTCAAGATGCCTTTGGAAATAATGCTGATTTAACACTCGCAACTCCTAATGCGGTTAATTCAATTTCTGATGATAAGGCCATCATCATTGATACAACGGCCCCAACAGTAACAGAGGTTTATTCCAATAAAGCTGATGCAACTTATGGGATCGGTGAAGTCATCGATATTAGAGTTGAGTTCAATGAAGTTGTTTACGTGAATACAGGTGGGGGAACTCCAAGTATTGCACTCAATTCGGGTGCAACTGTTAATTATACTTCAGGTCATGGGACAGATACGCTTCTTTTTTCTTATACAGTCGGGGCTTCAGAGAATAGTACTGATCTTGATTATTCAACAATTAATTCTCTTGTTCTGAATAGTGGGACAATACGAGATGTTGCAAATAACGATGCTGATTGAACACTTGCAACTCCGAATGCTGTTAATTCAATTTCTGATGATAAAGCGATTGTGATTGATACCACTGCACCTACCGTCGTCCAAGTGTACACAGACAAAGCTGACGGGACTTATGGTCTAGGTGAAGTCATCAATATTTATGTTGAATTTGATGAGCCTGTTACGGTCAATACCGGTGGGGGAACTCCAACAATTGCACTCGATTCGGGAGCGACTGTTAATTATGATTCTAACTCAGCAGCAAATATTCTTCTCTTTGAATATACAGTTGGGGCCGGCGATAATAGTACGGATCTTGATTATGTCGCGACAACATCACTTGTTCTTAATGGTGGGACGATTCGTGATGGCGTTAGTAACAATGCTGACCTCACTTTAGCAACTCCAAATGCGGTTAATTCTATTTCAGATGATAAGGCGGTTGTGATTGATACCACTGGGCCTACAGTTACTCAGGTTTATACAGACAAGGCCGATGGAACTTATGGTATCGGTGAAGTTATCAATATTTATGTTGAATTTAATGAGCCTGTAACAGTTAATACTGGTGGAGGAACACCCTCAATTGCTCTCGATTCAGGAGCAACAGTTGTTTATGATTCAAACTCAGCAGCAAATATTCTTCTTTTTGAATATACAGTCGGCGCAAGTCAAAACAGTACAGACCTTGATTACGTCGCGACCACATCACTTGTTCTTAATGGTGGGACGATTCGTGATGGCGTTAATAATAATGCTGACCTCACTTTAGCAACTCCAAATGCAGTGAATTCTATTTCTGATGATAAGGCGGTTGTGATTGATACAACAGGGCCGACCGTCGTCCAAGTGTACACAGACAAAGCCGATGGAACTTACGGTATTGGTGAAGTTATCAATATTTACGTTGAATTTGATGAACCGATCACTGTTAATACAGCAGGGGGAACTCCAAGCATCGCCCTTAATTCAGGTGCGACTGTCGCTTATGACTCAAACTCGGCAGCGAATATCTTACTATTTGAATACACAGTTGCAGCAACAGAAAACTCTAGTGATCTTGATTATGTGGCAACAACATCGTTGGTTCTTAATAGCGGAACGATTCAAGATGGTGTTGGTAACAATGCGGTTCTCACTTTAGCAACTCCAAATGCTTTAAACTCAATATCGGATGATAAAGCGGTTGTTATTGATACCACAGCTCCTGAAATTACAAATATTACTTCAGCGAAACCGAATGGGGTTTATCAATCACCGGAAGTGATTGATATCGTCGTTACTTTTGATGACATCATCAATACATCATCTTCTTCATTGACTCTTGATACGGGAGCGACTGCGGTCTACCAAAGTGGTTCAGGGGGGACATCGATCACTTATCGGTATACAGTTGGTGCAGGGGAAAGTACTGAAGACCTTAATGTTACGGCGTTTAACCTAGGGGATGCTCAAGACAATGGTGGAAATCCTCCGAGTACAGGATTACCTTCAGGGCAGAATTTAGCTGATAATAAAAATATTGCGATTGCAGATGCTCTGTTAGTTCTCGATGTCTATGTCAGAGAATCAACTTGTGCGGCTTCACCGAATCCAACACTTTGTTATACAAGTTTAACTCAGGCGCTTGCAGACTTTAATGATGACTCCGCTTTAAGCGGCTCTATGGATCTTGCGGGTAATAACGTATCAGTTCTTGTTCATATTCAGGATGCTTGGACATCAGCTGAAACAACAAGACCTGATGTTGCCGGTTCATATTTAACAGATGCGACTCGATTTATTACAGTTCA
>JAUHYH010000048.1 GCA_030426585.1 Bacteriovoracia bacterium | reverse complement strand
GGGGAAGAGGACTCATTTCTATTTGTACCGGTGGGGGAATGGGTGTGGCCGCGATTTTAGAAAAGAAATAATGAAAAAAACATTAATCCTTCAAATGCGTCCTGAAGATGAAACTGCGAATAGTGAGTTCAGGGCCATATTAAATAAAGGAAATCTAAAAGCTGATCAGGTAGAACGAGTCCGCGTTGAGCAACTTTTGGTTAAAGAGGTGGACCTTCATAAATACAATGCGATTGTCGCTGGTGGAAGTCCTTTTGATTTAAGCACTCCTGTTGAAGAAAAAACGGAAACTCAGAAGAAGATTGAAGATTTCTTTTATCGACTCTTTGATCAACTTATCCCAAGAGATTTTCCTTTTCTTGGGGCTTGCTCAGGCAATGGCTTACTAGGGAGTTATCTCGGAACAAATATTTCTGGTAAATACACAGAGCCCGTCGGTCATGTTCAGGTTAAGCTGACTGATGAGGGAAAAAAAGATTCTTTATTAAAAGATTTTCCAAATACATTTACAGCGATGGTGGGGCATAAAGAAGCCTGTGATACAACTCCTGAGGGGGCAACACTCTTAGTAACCTCTGAGCCCTGTCCTGTACAAATGTTTCGCGTAAAAGAAAATATTTATGCGACTCAATTTCACCCTGAAGCGGATGAAGCAGAGTTTATCCTGAGAATTAATATTTATAAAAACTATGGTTATTTTGCGCCAGAAGATGCGGAAAAGCTTAAAAAGAACGTCGAAGGGATTCAGCCTAGAGAGACAAATGAAATCCTTCGACGGTTTATAGAAAAGTATACTTAAAAAAAACTTATACAAGTTTAAGATTGCTTAAATTTTAATCCAGAAAGTCTTTCGAGGAATCGTTTCTCTTTATCTAGAACGTTTATCTTCATTAAAATCAATGTAAAATTTTGTAAATATCAATTTTGTAAATAGATCAGAATTAAGTATAAGTTCTCTATCAACTTTAATACCTGAAGGAGGTACACCAATGGATGTAAAAAAAATTGTATTTATCTTGTCGTTTCTATTTAGTCCGCTCGTTTTTTCGCAAAGTTATGGAATCTCGATTGATGAAGTAAAAGCTACTCAGGATAAGTGGGGAGCGGGTATTGTTAAAATTGGTGAAGTTTTCACTAATGGCGGAAACTATGAAAAAGCTGCGCTTGATCACATCATGGATCTCTATGATTATGAAAAAGGGACAGTGCTTTTTAAACCAACTTTGGCAGCAGTTCAGCCATTTCGTCCGACAGTTGAAGGAGCACTATCCTACTTTGTAGGCGGCAACTCTCGTTTTTCTGAAGATTCAGGGTTCGCTATTAAACCCTGGACAAAGGTTCGTTTCGATAATCACAACATCATTACGTATGGTATGAAAGCAATCGCAATGGGGCATTACTATTTTACGACGACTTCTGGGGAAGAAGTTAAAGTTGAATACACTCTTGGTTTCATTAAAAGAGGGAATGAGATCAAGATTACAATTCAAGACTCTTCTCTACCATACAATCCTTAATTTAAGGGTTTAAACTGAGAACGGGGGGTTAGTCCCTCGTTCCTCTTTAATGGAGGTCATTTGAAAAAACTTGCTCTTGTTTTCTTCATAAGTGTTTCAGGACTCGCTTCAGAGTTGTCTTTTCTTGTTTATGACAACAAGAAAGACAAGATAGAGTCGGTGGTCGTGGATAAAAAATCTTATAAGCGATTACTTAAAAAAACCTTGCAAAAATCTCTTCGCAAAGAGCCTAAAAGTGACTTGAAACAAGAGTGGCTAGTTCTCGGTATCGGTGGAGATGCTAAGGCGGGGTTTGCAGGTTGGAGCCTGGGGTCTGGATTAGCTATGGAGTTTCATTTAAGGAGAGTTAAGTGAAAATTTTAATTTTCTTTATGTATGCTTTTCAAGTTCAAGCTTATCAATTGCCAAATGATTTCTTTATTAAAGAGGACGATCCTCAATCAAGATTTTTTTTGAATAAAATACAGAAAGGAATTCAAGGGCATGAGGAAATTTTAAATGATCTCTTAGACGAAAGAGATGCAACTCAGTATCGTTTAGATCGGTATGACCTTCAGTTTGGCTTCACTGCCTCTGGAGAGTTTGGAGTTCTTTCTGCAGGAGGAGAGGGAGCTATTGAATTTATTTGGCAAAGAAACTTAGATAGTGGAGATGCGGGTGATGACATTGATGAAGAAGAATGGATAGAAAGAACAATAGAGGTTGATTGGTCGATAACGCCAGAAGAAATAGAAGAAGCTTTTATTCGTGAAACGAATAGGATTGTTAAGCTCTCAAACCTCCGAAGTAAAGTCAGGAAACGAATTATCCGTCGTTTCAGAAAAGATGCCGAAAGTATTACTCGTGCCGTGAAAGAGATGGTCTTGCTTCCAAGGATCGGTGACTGGTACATCGGAGGTTTTTTTCAAAACTATAATTTTTCTAAAGGTTTTTCTCTTGGAATTTTTAGCTTAGGTCATGATCTTAGAATGAGATTTCGGTTTAAGATTAATGCAGTCCCAATGCTTTACACTTCTTTGGGAGATTTCACAAAGAGACAGAGAAGTCTAAGAAAATTGATGTTGAGGTTTAATGCTATGGGGGACTCTTCATCGTCTATTCATAAGCAATTCAAGTTAAAACGGGTTTGGGCAATTCATGACTGGAACTTTGGACTTTCTCTAGGGGCAGTTAGCTTTGGGATGAGCAGGGGGCTTCAAATTGAATATAAGAGGTTGGATGACAATTTATCACTCCCTTTTTTTGAGGGGCGAGACGCTGAGTATTTTAAACCGATTCAACCGGCAAACTTTATTAATAATAAACTCGTTTCGGTTTTTGATAAGTCTATGGTTACTGATACTCCTGATGAACTTTCACTGCATCAGATTCGAGTTAAGTACACTGGAGATCTTGAGGCAGGAGTAGAGTTAGTATCGATAGGAAAGTCAGAAACCCTAGAATTCCACTATAAAAGGTGAGTGATGAAAAAAATATTTTTATTAACTTTGTTTTTTCCAATTTGGGGCCTTTCTATAGAGAATAAAAATGAAGAGAAAAAAGGGTTTTACCTTAAACAAGTTGATTATCGTCATAGAGGATCTGTAGCAGTTTCTTTGCCAGGTGTCTTGCGATTGAGGCTAAGATCTTTTTATGAATATCGTTACCTTGCTGAAAAAAAGATAATACCGGTAAAAGAAGAATCTAAATAGTTACCACCATTGGTGAGTTCTTTCTTAGTTACTTCTTTTCAACAACTATAAGCATTTCATGACGTTTCAAGAATGGAAGAACATAGGGCGCATCATAACCCGCATAAAATGCTTCTTTGGTTATATTATAAAGCCCCTGTCTTTCAATCCAAACCTCTAGTTCGTTAGCCTTTTCTTGTTTTTTCTCTTTGTCTGCAAACCAAGAAAACTGATGGGTTGCTATTAATCGAGCAGGGATTTTTTCAATAACCACTCGCTCATCTCGAGGGACAGGAATCTGTCTTTTAGTAAGAATGGAGGGCATCATAAATTCCATTTTTCTCAATCCATTACTAGGAGCATCAGTAACAGGAGCTGTCATTGGAATTTTTATAGAATCGGTCACCGGAGCTGTCATTTTAATTTTACTTCGAGCTGCATTTTTGCCTGAAATATACTCGAAAAGCCGCATAAAAGCGTCTCGTTGAGTTTCTCCCTTTGACCTGTCATATGTAGTGCTAGCAACGAAATAAGGTTCATATTGTCGAATTTCAAAGTCACCTTGCTTCTCAAGAACTTTATACTTTGGGGATTCAATATCGGCAAGTGCACAACTCGCTGTCATAATAAGAAACATTAAAACTTTCATAAATCACTCCTTTGTACATTCATAGAAAATTAAAAGGAGAGTTGCAAGAGAATCTTCAAGGCTTGTTAGACAAGCCTTGAATTTAATAATGTAGCATTATGTGTGTTTGAATTTTCTTGATGTCGGTATCGATATTATTTTGAGTTTCTGTTGATTCTGAATAAGCTATTCCAAAGCGTATTTTATTACCTTTGAGATAATGATTATAACCGATCAAATTTTCTTGATAGTTGTGATCACTTGCTGAAGAAAATTTATCCCAGTCTTCATGCCTAACATATACAGAATGTTTCTCACCGAAGAAGTAATCGAGAAGAACATAAGTCCCATCAGAAGTACCTGCAGAGTTAGTTGAGGTAAAGTCGTCAACTTCGCCATCAAAATGAAAATATTCAGAGATAAAAGTAACGGAACCATGTTTTAGAACCAACTCAACGTTAGTAAGACTTCTATCAATTTCTGATTCAGTTGAAGCAACTGGTTCATACTTAATTCCACTTAAACTAAAGTGTCCGGCACCGATAGAAAGGTATCTTTCCATTCCTAGACCTGCTTCTTTAAGTTTCCCGGGATTATCTCCCATAAGGTAATAACGTAACTTAAGACCAGCCATTGGACCTTGTGATATAAAAGAATTAGCTGAGTTTCCGGCTCCATCTTCAAAATCATTTTCCCCAATCCCATCACCGATAACCACTTGGTAGGCAAGGTCCTCTTCAAAAAGAGTTCCAACGACTTGAATATTATTAGCCCGTCGAGATTCACTGACAAAATTTGAAGCATGATCTGAAATAGCTGTTCGAATAAGGTAAATGAGCTTTGAAGAACTAACAGTTTGAGAAAAGGACATATCAACTTTCGATCTAAAGAGTCTTAACTTCGCTGATTCTGTAAGTGGTATTTGAAGATAACCATCTCCAAGAAGAAACTTCCCTTCTCCTCCGTCTGCTCCTTCATTGGAGTTGTCATTTCGAAGATCAAAATAAGTTTTCCAGCCATTATAAAAGTTTGTTTCAACTTGAAGCCTTGTTCGTCTCGCAAAAAAGTCGGTGTTTTGAACATCCGTGGCTTCATTGTCAGAGTGCTCAGCAATTCCTTGGAGACGAACCCCGAGGCGAATACTTTTAAAGTTTTCGGAACCCTTGATTTCGGTTCCCCATTCGGCAAAAGTGGGTAAAGAAAGAAGTGTAGTAAAAAGGATTAGTATTTTCATAACTTGATACTATTGAAAATACTGTTGCTTGAACAGGGTCAAGAAAGCTCTAAGAGTGTTAAGTGTTTGTTAAGGGTGTAAGACTTGAATAAGAGAGAGTTCCTTTTTTACACGCTCTGTACATTTATAATGAGCTTATGGTGTCAAAAAGGAACTCAGCTCTTTTTTTAGTTGTTAGAAAAAACTATTTAAAAAGTTATAACCTCCTTGGTTCTCTTAATTTATTAGACTCAGTCTTAGTTTTTGTACTGTCAAAGAAATCACTTGCCGGGAGTCGATTTTGAAACTCTTGTAGGTTTTCATTATCCATTGGCTGCAATTGAAACTGAGAACAGCTAAAAAATAACCCTAGACACATAATTTTTAATAGAGATTTCATGATACCTCCTTGATTAATAATAATTTATTACAAAAAAGTGATTCGATAAAATGCATAATCGGTATGTTTTGCATCGAATTAATCAATGAATTAGAGATTCCAATACAGCTGGTTGAGTTCAACAAAAGCTTGCATATAATCAAGGAAAGAGATCAACTTTTTTTGTCTTGCTTGGGCGAGTTTTTGTTCTCGCATATTAAGGACAAAGAAGTCACTAGAGCCATTTGCAAAAAGTTTATTTTCTGCTGCAAGTAACTGTTGCGCGAAATCAACTTCCTGAAGTGCGTTCTTTATAACTTCTTTAGACATAATTATTTTGTTTTTAATCATTTGGGCCTTAGCAAGTGTTGTTTCCTGAAGAAAGCTCTGGTTTGTTTCAATGGCTTTCATTCTAGCTTTTTCCTTTGCTACCGCCCCTTTTCCAAGATTTCTCTCAATAGGTATATCAATTGAGAGCATAATACGATTTTCGGTTCCTTCAAGGGTAGTTGGCCCATTCCCTTGGTCTTGACTCGATTCAACCCTAAGGTTCAACTCAGGTAATAGAGAGTTCTCATGAAACTCAATTGATCTTTCTATTTCTTGTTTTACAACTTCAAAATTAAAAAACTTAGGGTTTTTAAGGAGTTTTTCCTCTGTAAAACTAACATCTTTTTCAATCTTAGCGACAAAGTTATTCCAATCAAGTTCAGGGATTTGGTCGCTCTCGGGGATAATGGGTTTACCCTCTGAATCTCTATAAAAAAGTGACAGCTCAATTGCAAGATTATCGAACGTTTGCTTAGACTTTGCGCGGCTTGAGCGTCTTTCAGTTATATATTGGAGGTTCTCAGTCACTTGAATTCTTGCAAGTGCTCCTCCCTTGTGGCGACGGACTAGATTCGATTGTCTTTTTTCTGCAACTTCAACTAGCTTATCAAAAATTTGAAAGTTTCTTCCTGCGATAACCCAATTCCAATAAGTTATTAGGGCGTCTTGTTTTACCATATTTCGAACAACTTCGAGCTTATTACTAGCTTTTTCAAGCTTAAGCTGCGCTAGATTTTCTAGATACATTTTTTGATGCATATATCGATTTCTTAGTAGAGAAAATTCAGCCCCAATCATGTATTCGCCTTGATCAAGAGTATCCATTTTCCCTTCGTAAGAAGGATAAACCCCATCAGACTGTCTGTAGCCAGTATAGAGTTTTGTATTAAAAGTACGGAAAGGTTTCACAAGTTTTAGGGCATACATATTTCCGTCATAATAGCCCTCAACTCTTGAATCAGCTTTGCCCTCAAGTCTTAAATCAAACGCACCTGATTTTTCTCTAAGGGCATTTTTAGCTTCAAGTCTTAAGTACTGAGCTTCAAGAATAACCGGGTAATGTTTTAAAACAGAGTTAAGAACCTGGTCTGAGCTCAGAGTTTTGCCATAGACCGGAGGTAAAAGAAAAAATAATAGGTAGATTATTTTTGCCCTGATTTCTTTTCCCCGTTTTTAGAGTTTGTCACATAAGGATTCGATTCAATAGATGGTGGAAATCCATTTAATTGTCGCCAAAGTTCATAACCGATTTTAACAGTATCAAGTAATATCCATCCATAGGCTCGAGTACCTTGTCTTAGGTAAGTCATATCTGGCCAGGGTTCTTCCTCGGTTGGTTCAATGAGAACTCTGAACTTTCCATTCTGCTGGACGGAAGGGTCAACACTAAAAACTCTTCCCCCAAAGGTTCCTACTGCAACAGAGGGCCATCCACTAAATTGAACTGCGGGCCATCCCTCAAACTGGAGTCTTACGTGCCTGCCCGGATAGACTAAAGGGAGGTCATTCCCATTAATAAAAATTTCAGTTGCAGGCTTAGAAGTTTCAGGAACAAAAGTGACGACGTAATCACCTTTTTTAAGAAAGACAGCACCAGTTCCCGGCCTCACTCTTAAGATTGTACCATCTCGTGGTGCCCGTATAACTTGGTTTTGTTGTTGAGAAAGCTTCACCTCAGCTTGTGTAAGTTTGGCTGAAATTTTTGCCTCGTCAACTAAGTTTTTCTTGTAGGTAATGAGAGCTTTCTCTTCATCCATTTTTGATGAAAGGCCTTCTTTGAATAATTTTTGCTGGCGTTTGTAATTATTTAGAGCTGTTTTCGTTGAGATCCTCGCCGCATCGTATTGTTGAAGTACGGCATCTCTCTCGCTCTCTAGTCTTTGAAGGAAATTCGGATCATTATCAATGATTTCAACGATAGGATCTCCTCTTTTAACTGAAGAACCTTCAACAACATGCCATTCATTTATTTGTCCGCTGACAGGTGCATAAAGTTCTTGAACTCGATTTGCTGGATCAATTGCAGTAACTTGTCCTTCTCCTCTTGAGGTTTGCTGCCAAGGAATAAAAGCGAGAATACAGATAGTTAAAATAAAAATGATTATTAAAATATTAGAGCAAATTTTTAGCCAGTTCGGACGATCAACCATTGTAAGAACTTGAAAGCTGTCTTTTATTTTTGTTTGATTAACTTTCATGAATTCGCCTTACTAAGGGGGACGATATTTCCATCAATAAAATGCAAACATTCATCAAATTTAAATTGAGGATAATCGTGATTGCTAATCAAAATAAGAGTTTTGTCGGTCTCAAAAAACTTTTCTAAAAAAGCATTTCTGCGCTCAGGTCCAATTTGATCAAAAAAACGAGATATAACGACAACTTTAGCAGGGCTTAATAGTATTCTTGCAAGTTCGAGTCTATAGATTTGGTTGCTCCAAAGTGGATATCCGGTTGAATGTATTTCGGTGTTAAGGCCTTTTTTAAAATAATCTTCAACAACTTCTAGACTGCAGGTTTTAAGTGCTTCGCGAGCACCACTTCGAGTAAACTCAGGATTTCCAAAACTTAAGTTTTCCTGAACTGTTCCTTCAATAAGGTAAGGTTTATTAACAACGTAAATATGATCCCTGAGAGCAGGGAGCGGTAACTCACCAAAGTGGTTTTTTCCATAAAATAAAGATCCTTGATTAGGTACCGTTGAGCCTTGGAGCAATTCCATAAATATCGCATGATAGGTATAATGGGATGATCGAATATGATATTTCTTAGACTCTTCAAATGTTTTATTAAATTGGTATTTCGTTCCGCCGAGATTAACGGTTGTGTTTTTAAATGTGAGATCCCCTGGAGCAATATCTTCTACAGAAGTATATAGGTTATCTTCTTTATCGAGTTCATAAAAAATAGAGAGTTTATCCACAGCAGCATAAAGGTCATAAAGAGCTTCTATATATTTATGTGCTTTCGTAAAAGAAGCAAGAATAACAGTTACAACGAGTTCTGCTGCGACTAATTGCCCAAGAGAAAGCTGTTGAGTAATAACAAGATAACCCCCTAATCCCAAGATGAGTGCACTCATCAAAGAATATAAAAGTAGAAGTAAAATATGTTGTTGAAAAATATTTTTAAAATGTTTTCGTCTTTTTAAAATATAACTTTTTATCTTTTCATCGGCCCTTTCTATGATTTTTTCTCTTCTTATCAATGACTTTCCGAAAGATTCCAATTTCACGAGCTCATCAAGGCTATAGCCCATGTCATATTTTGCTTTTGATTCAGCAATAGCGGTTTCGAAACCTGATCGAGCATAAAAGTTCCATATTAGGTAGACGGAAAGAATAAGAAGAATATCAAATACTAAAAAGTAAGGATGGTAGAACGCAAGTAAAATAAGCCCCACAAATGTTTGCATAACGATTGAGACCCCACCAGTTAAGAGTGAAGTCATGCTTTTTTGAATCGTCATGATATCAAAATAGCGATTAACAAGACTTAGTCCTTCTTTTTCTTTTAAGCTTTTCGTTGAGCTATTAAGAACTTTTGTTACGATATCTGAGCTCATCCTCGCAAAAAAATGATGCTGGAAAGATTCAATGGTATAGGTCCGCAGTGCACTGAGACAACTTGAGAAAAGTAAAAGTCCCAACAGAACAATACTTAAAATAATTAAAGGTTGGAGAACCACTCCAAAAGTTACAGTGTTAATTAAGGCTTGGACAGAAATAGGCAAGGCAAGCATTAGTAAGCTTACACCAATACCATAAATAATTGCGGTAATAAAAAAACTGACCTCGGGCTGGAGGATAGTTTTGAGTTTCGTTAGAATATCAGTATATTCAATTCTTTTTTTCATAATTTATCTGACTACTTCAATGATATATTTCTATTACAACCTTAAATAGTGAGCAAAATTAACCTCTTAGACATTAATTTAGTCCCTATATTGAAACTTTGATTAAAGTTTATTTACATAAATGAAGATCTTTATACAGGTGCTAGAAAATCGATTTTTAAAAGAATATTACTCAGGATAAACTGTGAAGGTCGGTTATGAAGATTATGAAACTGCCAATTGAAGAATTTGAGTTTATTTATTCTCGCTCCGGAGGAGCGGGAGGACAAAATGTTAATAAGTTAAATACCAAAGTGACACTGAAGTGGGATATCAAAAGTTCATCATTACCAAAGGCAGTGATTGAACGATTCCTCAAGCAGTTTGGTCAATTTGTTACTGAGGGAGATGTCATACAAATTACAAGTCAGAGACATCGCACACAATCGAGAAATAAAAAAGACTGTTTAGAAAAACTTTCGGAAATGTTAAGTTCAGTAAAAAAATCACCCAAAAAAAGAATTAAAACAAAACCTAAAAAATCTGCGATCGAAGAAAGACTTAAAGATAAAAGAAGCAAATCAGAGACAAAGAAGTTAAGAAAGAAAATTGACTATTAAAACCTTCGCGTGAAAAGCATTTGGTTACTGACGATATCATGAACATGATACGGAAACGTAGTCATCCCAACGGGCTTTGTGCTGATCTTGTTTATCAGGTCGTTTTTGAGCATCACTTGTAAGTTATGAATACGGCTATTGTCCTGGACACGAATGTGTCTACTTTTCAGCTCCCTAATAACTGTTTCATACGGCAATACAGCTCCGACTCTCATGACATCAATTTTAAGAGCACTTCCAAAGCTGAAAAAAAATTTTTTGATAAGATCTGTGATTTTAATGAGTTATAAATATTAGAGGGAAAATGAGATTTGAAACTGAAAGGATTTAGGCATTAATAGTTGGCTATTTATCCCCATCTCCGGTCTTTTTAAGCTGATTCAGGTCTATACGAGTAATATTGGCATCCTGATCAAAGCTCATGATTGGTTCTTCATCCGCAACAGTTGAAGGGTTTTTAACCATATCTTCTGTGACGTAACCGAATTCCTCCATAAAAGATTTAGCGAAACTAATAGCGGTATAACTTGTATGTAAATAAATGTTTTCCTTATCCATATACTTGAGATCGACTTTCTCATAAAGGACAGGTAATACCGATTTAGCCACTTCATACAACTTTTCGTCGTATACGTACTGAGGAATGACTTTATGGTTCTTTTTCTTCATAAACTAGCTCGTAAGAACTATATCGGTTATTTCACTACAGTCTTGAGGGGAGCATATAAAAAAAAGCCGAGTCTCTGGCTCGGCTTTTATATGGGATTTTTTAAGTTTATAAGGTGGCTAACAGTCTAAGGGCTCTTCTTTACAGAAACTCGAACCCTTGAGTTTGATTGCACGAGATAGGCGTTAAATAACACCATCCCAAATAAACATGTCACCAAAGCAATCATTTTTCTCTCCCTTTTTTGCAGTTGAGGGGTCCTTCCCCCGTTAACTTTTAATAGAGCAAGCTGGATGCCAATTTTAGAGCCTTTAATTTTGAGATGAGGCTAGGATGGGGCAAAGAGGCCCCGATATTTGAATCAATTTGGCTTTTCTAGGCGACTTTGGAACAGGTGCCAGAGGTTTGTTCCGAGAATGTAGCCATTTGTTATTATGATTGGCCATGAAGTTTTTAAGAGGAATCCATAGATGATGAAGCAAAAGCAGCCACCAGAATTTATAAACCTTAGTTTTTTAATATCTTTCATTGAAAAAGAGATCATGAGTAATGCCGAGGCAAGATAACCAACAAGTTCTACGCTATTAAATTCCATTTTTATCCTAGTGTGAGTTGAGTGATTTCACTACCAATTCCAAGTCTATTAGGAGGACCCCAAAAACCGGTTCCTCTATTAACGTAAATCCACATACCATCATGATCGTAAAGTCCGGCGAGATAAGGTTGAACGAGTCCTGTTACAAAGTTCCAAGGGTAACTTTGGCCGCCATGGGTGTGCCCTGAAAGTTGGAGATTCACTCCAAGTGGGTGAGTGTAAGGAAAACTTCTGGGGCGATGGGTAAGCATGATTGAATAAGTTTCACGATCAACTCCTTCAAGTGCCTTTTTAGGATCGAAGGTATATCTTTGAGTAAAACGGGGAGCAATAAAATCATTAGTTCCTGCAATACAAATATTTGTATCATTAAAAGAAATTATTTTGTGATTATTATCCAGTACAGTCATTCCTAGACTAGGAAGGTACTCCATCCAGGCATCAATACCCCAATAAAACTCATGATTACCATTAACATAGTAAACACCATGCCTCGATTTCAGATTTTTGAGTGGTTCAAGATCATTGGCAAGTTCAACAGGAGTTCCATCAGCAATATCACCAGTAATAACAACAATATCAGAATCAAGTTTGTTAGAGTCTCTTACAACTTCTTCTATAAAGTCTTTCCCAATAGAGGCTCCAATGTGAAGATCGGAGATTTGAGTAATCGTGAAACCAGATAGACTCTTGTCTTGGTCCTTAAGTGGAACTTTGATTTTTTTTATATCAGGATTATAGGCTTGGTAGGCACCAACGCTTGAAACAGTACCGAGGACACCAACTCCAGAGTAGGCGAGGTTCTTTTTGATGAAGAGTCTTCTTGAGGGATCATATTTTTCTTCATTTTTGTCCCATTTTCTTTCTAAAAAAAAGAAAAGGATCCCATAGGAAATAACAATCCAAGAAACTCCTAACATCATAAAGTTTATATTGATGAGATCACCAATAAATGAACTATAAATTTGAGGTTTTAGTCGATAGATAAAACGAAGGATTAGGGGGATAAAAATTAACACATCAAGAGGGTATAGATATTTTGGTGAAATATTAAATGGTGCAAAGAAATGATTCTTTAAAATTTTTCGACAGTAGTACCAAAGGCAAAAAACAAAAATGGGAGCGACTATAATGAACCAGCTCATGACACCCTTACTTTAATAACGAGTTAACAGAATCAATTATCTTTTTATCAAGTTTTTCCAGAGAAATATCAAGGTTTATTTCAATCCATTTTTTTAAATCTAATGGAAGTTGAGTTATAAAAGGTTTTTCATATACTTGAGGAATTTTGATGGCGATTGCATGCAAAGCATGTCTTGGGATTTGCATTTTTTTATAATCCTCGATCGTCTCTATTTTATCTTTAAATCTTGTGAAAACGGTAGGATCTCCGTTATAAAGTTTATCACCGAGTAAAGGAAGTCCATAATGAGCAGCATGGGATCTAATTTGATGTTGTCTTCCAGTTTTAGGGCAGGCAAGGCCTAAAAGATAACCCTTAGATTTTTTTAGAAGGTGAAATTCGGTTTCAGACCTCTTTCCTTGGTCAGAGTTTTCTTTAAAACAGTGCATGAATAGTTCAGGAATAAACCCTTCTTTTTGTCCAAGGTTTTCTTTAGCTGTGAAGGGGAAAGAGTTTTCTTTTTCTTCATGAGCGATAAAGAAATAAACTTTTTGAACTCTTTTGTTTTCAAATTCATTTACAAGACGAGCTGATGACTGAGAATTTTTTGATAACACAATGACACCTGAGGTTTCTCTATCAAGTCGATGAACAGAATAAACAGGCTTTCCTAACTGAGATTCAAGATAAACAGTGGCACAGTAAAAAAGATGTTTTCCCGTTGGATGAGTCGACATAAAAGCAGGTTTGTTAATTACGACTACGTCATTATCTTCAAAGACAATGTTTACCTCGTCGACAAGTGGGATCTCTTCTCCATTCCATTTTTCGTTCTCGAAATCAGCTTTTTCTGTTGTGATATAAACAATCTCTTGGTCTTTAACTTTAGTGGAAGGTTTTAACTTATGATCTCGACCACTAATTTTGATACGGCCGTCTTCTATAATTCTTTTAATTTGTTCTCTCGAGAAAGTTTGAAAGTGGAGTTGCAGAAACTGGTCGAGTCTTTTGTTGTTATTATCGGAATTTACGCTATAGGTGACATTATAGCTCTCTTTACTAAATTTTTTTGTTTTCTGACTCATCGAAGGTTAATACTTCGTTTTGATAAGATATTGCAACATCCTAACAGCCCCCTCTTTGCGATAACCATATTTTTCAATGAGGTTTGTAACAATACCGTCAATTTCATCAAGCGCTGATTCTTTCAACGAACCTTTCTGGTCATCAAGGTAATAAACGAGATTTTCACCAATTCGATTAATGACTTTCTTTTGCTCTTCTCGAAATGACTCTTTTAAGGTTTTAACAATGTCAGGGAAAATATCAGTCATAACAATTGTTGCACCAGGATTATCAATCGAAAAAGCTCCTAAACGAGAAATAATATGTGATCGAAAATCCTCAGGTTTGTCTTTGAGCTTAATATTATTTTCAAATTCTTTAATAAAATACATGTCACTTTCTTCAAATTTACCAGTGACTTTGTTTTTAATTTTTTCACCTTTGATATGAGCAGTAATTTGGTAAACATATCGAGAAATATACTCCTCATAAGAGCGATCATCGATAAGACCTAGGCAGTCTCTCAGTTCCGAATCAAAAATTTCAAAGACATAATCTTCTATGAAATTAATAAACTTCATAGGGTTATGGAAATCTCCCTGAGGAGCAATGTTTAAGAAATCAAATTCATTTTTTCTTTGAACGAATTCTTTTAGATAGTCGATGACTTCTGCAAAAGTAACATATTTATGGTTAATTGAAAGATCATAAATAATTTGCTTTATTTCCCTTGGTGAAATTCCAAATTTTCCTTCATACATAGGGTCATTAAAAAATTCTTTTTTAATATCATCTTTATGTGAAATCAAAGCTTGTTTCTCTTTTAAATTCATAGACTCTGGGGCCATATTTAGAGAAAGGAAAAGAGTTTTTTCAATGGGATTGAGTCTTGAAGCAAGAATCCCTAGCTTTTTATCTTCATAGTTTTGATTTTGAGGTTTTCTCAATCTAGTCATAACAGTCCAAAGACAAAGAGCCTCAACTGCATGTTGTTCAAAATGGCATCGATCCTTTAAATTACTGATTTGTTCGGAATATATTTTCTCTTCTTTTTTGAAATCGAGAAGATAAGGAACCTTAATGAAATTAAAACGTCCTCTAAAAGAATTATAATCAGGGTGCTGCTTAAAAGCATTGAAGTGAAGCTCGTTAGTAGTTCCAATAAAGAAGATATCGAGTTGGCTGACAATACCCCCGAGATTAATAGTACCGTTTTCCATCGTTGTTAGAAGATATTTAAAAGCATCAATAGGACGTTTTAAAAGATCGGAGAACTCTAAAACCCCTCTATTCGCCATGACGATTTCACCAGTCAATGTAAAAAGATTTTGAGATTGCAGGCTTGCAGGAAGCGATGCCAATCGTCGGTCCATGGTAATCTGTTGAACTTTAGCATCGACATGCATTTGAGGTTCAATAGTAACAGCGCTTTGAGAAAGTTTTTTATCAATGTAAAAACGCTCCACTCGAATATGCTTGTAAACATCAAAATAATTACCTTTATAAGATTTTAAGAGAGAATCAAAGATAACCTTATTTCTTTTTGAAAGTTCCCCATTATAAAGAAATGATTTTTGAACAGATTCAAATAATGAAGGACTTTCGGCTAGAGCTTCG
>JAUHYH010000235.1 GCA_030426585.1 Bacteriovoracia bacterium | reverse complement strand
ATGTAACCCAACTGCTTTTCTCTTGAATGTATTTTGAAGGTATTTGCTGTGTATTTCTTTAAGCACTACCTTACTTTTGATAACTCAATAATTTTAAAATTAATCAATTAGAATTAGTAGAAGTTGATTTATGAGACTTTCTTTAGTTGTTTGATTTCTGCTTGAAGCTCTAAGTTCCTTGCAGTTAATTCTTCGATACGAGCTTTCATCTTTTCAAGTTCCCCACCGATTTCTCCAGCATAATGAGTCGTATTTACTCTCTCACTATTACCTAGCTCTTCACTTCGCTCTTTGACTGTCATGTTATGAACACATTCATTAATAACATTTTTATAGCGACGAAAATCATAAATAGTGAACTGATTAAATCCAACCTCACCTACTTCGGCAACCTTAAGCAAGGCCTTCCAAGAGGAGCTGAGGCTATCAACCCTTCTTCTTTTGCCAGTTTGATAATCCTTAGCTGTAAAAACAAAGTTTGCAGGTACTGGTTCTTTGACAAAGTCCTTTTTATCCTCGTATCTCACTCTCACATAACCTACTGAGTCCTCCCTCGGAATCATTCTTAAGATTCTTTTAGCTGACTCTGAAAGAAAGATTTTTCGCTCCTTTCCCCATTTAGGCTTCCATCCAACTCGATGGATTGTTGGACAATCAGGTTTTTCTTTGATCATCCATGAGCTTGAGTTTTCATCGAAGTCTGTCCATTCAAAATGAAGGGCCTCACCTTCTCTAGCTCCAGTTTCAGCGAGAAATAGAACAAATAAGACCAGCGGAAAATCAAATTTATGCTTGTAATTACACTTTGATATTTTCACTATATCCGATGGATCAAAAGTCCTTTTTCTAACTCTATCACTTTGACAGATTTGAATTGCTCTAACTTCTTTAGCGGGATTATAAGAAATCTTTTTAGCTTCATAGAGCTTATTAAAGAACTTTCTCACAAACTTAAAGTAATTATGTGCCGTGGATGGAGCAATGCCAGTTTCTCGAATTAACTTACTCAACCTAGATCGTTCTTCATCAGTGTTGCAGTTTTCCAATACAGGTCTAACTGTATCAATTTTCTCCTTGCGTTTCAGCGCCTCTGACAAAAGGTATTCCTTGTAATCATTCAAGTGAACTTCTTTAATCTGTTTCAAGTAAACAAATCCAAATTTCTTTTCAAAATAAGAAAAGACAATTGGTAGAACCTCTCTATCGGCCTTAATTGTACGAGGAGACTTTGAAATCCTTGTTAGATCAATATACTTCTCAATTGCAACATCAAAAGTTAGGTTCTCCTGATTGTCGAATTCTTGAAGTTTTGAATACTCTTTTTCGTTAAGATAGCCTTTAAGAAGAGAATCTCTTTTAAGATCTCGAAATTTCAAAGCATCTCTTTTAGTTTTTACTTTCTTTTTAGAAATGTAACCAACAAAATAAACCCTACCGTCACAAGGAAGTATAAATTTATACCTCCAACAGTTTCGTGAACTATAAAAGGTCACTTTTAGGCTCGGCTCATAGTTGCTTGGCACTTTCACTTGGTATTTAGACATGATTAACTCCTTTGTTAAAATTCGGAGTCTCTAAAACAACTTAACCTTTGAGAGTTAATGAAACTCTCCAGATCTTTTCTCGTAAAGATTAATCCTGACCGACCAATTTTAATGAATGACAATTTCTTTGAACGAAGAGCATAGTTCCTGACTGTCTCTCGACCAGTTGATTCTGGTCTAGATAAACGCAAAAACATCGCCGCTTCAGTTTCATTGAAATAATCATGCTTAAGCAAAACTAAAAACTTCTCAACTCTACTAAAAATACAATCTAAAATATTCGTTAAAATATTTTTTTTGCTCTCGTCTACTATCTTTTCTTCATCTATTAAATTGTCAAAAAGAACACTGGGACTTCCCCCAGTGTGTTCATTATACTGCTTTAATTCCATATTTTCACCTTCCTAGTAAATCGGAGTCGCCAAAGAATCCGCAAACCAATTTGGAACTTGCTTCTCCTCTCCTCCCTCTGTCTTGTATTTGTAAATAGACTTACGGCCCTGCACAAAAACCTTCATGCCTTTCTTTAGCGCACGACTCACCATCTCAGCCTTATCGCCCCATACCAAGACCTTTTTCCACACCGTCTGTTCACCTTCACTCACTCCCACATTCAAGTGACACACTGGCTTCTTGCTACTTCTTGTGTACTTAAACTCAGGATCACTTCCTAAATTTCCTACGAATACTTCTCTTTCTTTTTCCATACGACCTCCTATTGTCTTATTGGATTTTCAATTTCTCTACTAGATATTCTCCGAGAGAAAGTGATGTATTGTTCTTCTCGTTATAATCGTTAAGTGACTTCTCAACCCTCTCCATCTCAGTCATGCTCTGATCTTTGATCTTCTCTATGTCTTTAGCTGTGATCTTGCTAAGTGAATAAAGAACCAACTCCTTAAACCCTACTTCACTACCGAAGTCCTTATTATTAGCTTCCTTAAGTATTTTAATAAGCTCACTTCTTTCCTTATCATTCTCATTCAAGTTCATTACAAATTTAGACTGATCCTCATTTATAACCACTCTTTTCTTCTCTCCTTTCTTTCTTCTTGTTCTCTTCTTCTTTTCTTCTTCAATACTCATCACTATTCCTTGTTCCATATTTTTAACTCCTTGTTTAAGCTAAACTCCCGCGCGTGGAGGGGGGAGACTCCCTACTCTAAGACCTCTGGTTGTGAGTGGGGAGTCGGCCCCTGGAACGCGCGGGAGTTTAGCAATTTTCACTACTTATCTCCTTATCAATTTCGCCATTAGGACAATTAGGACAGATACCGGAAATCACATCACGAATAGCTTTCCTCTCTTCTCCCAAGTACCCATCGATCTTTGAAATATCTTCTTTTTGATTCAAAACCGCAGGAACCCAAAAGAATCCTAGTCTTCTAAACTCCTCGATCGTCACG
>JAUHYH010000047.1 GCA_030426585.1 Bacteriovoracia bacterium | reverse complement strand
GAATGTATGGTGTAGTTCCAGGTGGAAACCCTTATGGGGTTGGCGGAGCATTTGGAGCCGGTGGTGGAGCTTGGGGGCAACCTGGTTTTGGTGGAGGATTTGGAATGTCTCAAAGAAATTTTCAAAACCCACAAGGTTCCTTCTTTCAATCACAACTTCAAGCTCAAGCTAGAATGAGAGATGCACAATATTACGGAAATAGAGCTTTTGGTGGACCAGGAATGGGAATGGGAATGTACGGAGCAGGCGGATTTGGTTCAATGCCTTTTCCAAATACTCCTTATGCGACCCCTCCATTCGCACCTTATAGATAATAAAAATTGCAAAAAAAAAGCCTCCCACTGGGAGGCTTTTTTTTTGAGAAATTTAAAAAAATAAATTATTTTCCGTGAACGAGAGTTTTAATTTCAGTTTCAAAAATCACTTCGATTTTTTCGTTATCAACGTGGGACTTTACGACTCCCCTACCAAAAGTTTTGTGATCGATAATTTCACCTATCTCAAACTTATTTCTGATTGAGTAAGATCTTGAGTCTGTTTCAGACGTAGCAATACCTTCAACCCATTGATCGTTTACTGATTGTGCACTGCTCTTAGTTTTTCTCTTTTTTGTCGTTTTCTTTTTCTTAGCCATAAATTTCCTTAAAATAATTTCATGTACAATAGCGATCTCTTTGCTTTCCGTAAAGTTAAACCCTAGAATTTAAGCATAAAACCGGCGAAAAACGCCCATTTAGAGCTATTTTATGGCCCAATATAACGACTTGTTGCAAAAAGCTAATTCACTGCCCAAGCAGCCCGGCTGCTACCTAATGAAGAACTCTAGGGATGAAATCATTTATGTGGGTAAAGCTAAAAATTTAAAGGCAAGAGTTAAAACCTACTTTGATCAATCAAAGAAATTCATAAAAACTGAACACCTCGTTAAAAACACTAAAGACTTCGAATTTATAATCACAAATACAGAGATGGAATCCCTCATCCTTGAAAACAACCTTATCAAGGAACATTCTCCTAAGTATAATATTCGTCTCAAGGACGATAAAACTTATCCCTATGTTGAGATAAACCAAAACGAAGAATTCCCAAGACTTGAATACACCCGAAAACCCAAAAGAAAAAAAGGGCATAAAGTCTATGGTCCTTTTCCTGAAGGTACTCACTTAAAGAATATTATCCGAATTCTTACGAAGGTCCTGAATTTAAGAGATTGTAGCCTCTCTGAATTTAAATCGCGAAAAACCCCTTGCCTATTATACCAAATGAATCAATGCTCAGCTCCCTGTGTAGATAAGATTTCGAAAAGCAACTATGACGAACTCATTGATGAGTCGATTCGTTTTTTCAAAGGTCCAAAAGGCCAAAACCAACTTATAAAAAAATTACAATCGTCAATGGAGTCCCTTTCTGAAACAGAAGAGTTCGAAAAAGCTATTATTATTAGAGATTCACTGGAGGAAATTTATAACTATCAAAAACACTATAGCTCTCAAAAAGTTGAACTTGATATCCCAGGAAAAGACCTCGATATCATTGCTTACTATTATGGAGAGCAAGAGATTGATCTCTCAATCTATTCAATTCGTAATTCACTTCTTATTGGCCATAAAAATCTTAACTTTATTAATACCTATGAAGATCTCATTGATTTCGAAGAAGATCTTCCTGCGATCCTTTTTCAATATTATAAAGAATCAACAAACTTACCATCAGTAATAATTCTTAACTCCGCTAAAGGGCACAAGCTTATTGAAGATGTTTTTCAGAGTGAGTTCAAAAAAGCCCTGAAGGTAAAAAAACAAGATCGAAAACTTAATAAACTGATTGAGGCGACAAAGGATCATGCTCGAAATTCTCAGAGAATGCGAGAGGAGAACAAGATTGCTGTTTTTAAAGGGCTTCAACATCTTAAAGACTTATTAAAACTTAAAGAACTTCCTCGAAAACTAGAGTGCTATGATGTTGCGATTTGGCAAGGATCATCACCTACAGCATCGCAGATTGTCTTTGTCGATGGTAGGGCTGATAAAAATTTATATCGACAATACAATCTTACAACTCTTCCCGAGGGTAATAATGATTTTGCTATGATGAAAGAAGTTTTAGAACGAAGAATTAAAAAGGGTTCTTTCCCTGATGTATTCATCGTTGATGGTGGGATCCAACAAGTTAATGTTTTTCTAAAAGTTCTCAAAGAATTTGAAATTGATATACCTGTTGTTGGTATTGCGAAGTCTAAAATTTCAATGCAATCTCGGTTTAAAGATAAAGAAATCACGCGAACAGAAGAAAGACTCATTATTCCTCAGAGAAAAAACCCTTTTATTCTAAAAAAGTCCCCTGAACTTTTTAGAATCATCGTAAAAATGCGTGATGAATCTCACCGTTTTTCAAGAAGACTTCATCATAAAAAAGAACATCAAAAACTTATACGCTCTGACCTCACACGAATTGAAGGCGTCGGCGAAGTCACTGCAAAAAAGATTCTGACAAAACTAGAAGGTCCTCTTTCTGAGTTAAGTAAGCTTACAGCGAAAGAAATAGGAGTCCTGTTTGGAATCAAAGAGAGCATTGCGCAAAATATCCTTAATTACCTCAAGGATTAGACTAACTCTCGACTTCTGGCTAAAATCGCTTTATTCAACGCTAGGAGTAAATCTATGAAGATTCTTATCTTAATTGCCTTTATGTTTTCAGCTTCTTCAATGGCAAGCTGGAAAGTAAAACGACTTTATAATTACGACAAAGACCAATCAAAGGTCATTTCAATTGAACCTTCAAAGATTAAAGTAAAAACAAAAAGAATGCTTAAGAATCTCCCGGCGATTATCAGCGAAGACCCAATCAAGACTGATAAAATTCACTACCAAGAAATTATATTCCCTACAAATAAGTTTAAAACCAAGGAAGTCTTTAGCTTGAACTCTAAGCTTAGTACTTTTTCAAGTGGAAAAAGATCTCCTTGGGATAAAACAGAAGTTAAAGCCCTTGTTAATCAAGGACCTGATAATAATAGAATTGTCCTTACCATTCTTGGAGACGGTTATACTCTCAGTGAAAAAAATAAATTTTTTGCAGACGCTCAAAGAATTACAGATGATTTATTCAAAGTAGATACATTTGCATCATACCTTCCCCTTTTTAATGTCTACGCGGTTTTCGTACCTTCGCAGGATTCAGGGATTACTGATCTAAAATCTAAGAATACTGTTTTTGACCTCTATCGTTCACCAAGAGGTTCTAAAAGAGGTGTGATGCCAGGAAATAGAAGTGCCATAGAGAAAGCCCTTAGGCTTGCTCCTGCACCTGCTGATTATCCAATCATTATTGCCAATGATGACTTCTATGGAGGCTTAGGTGGCCAATACGCCATCACAACAAGGTCCTTAACCAGCGGAAGTATGGTCCTAAGACACGAACTTGGGCATAACTTCGGTAACGTAGGGGAAGAATATGATGGAGGCCAGGTTTATAGCGGTGCCAATTTCACAGCTAGAGGGTCAAAGCCAAAGTGGAGCCATTGGATTGAAGGTGAAATGGTTCTTCACCGTGCATTGTTCTTAGGTGGGGATTATATTTGGCAATCACTTAAGAATAATAAATATGAAAAAACCTACGAATTCCCTTCAGGGAACTACCATCTATTCCTTGAAATGAGCAGTGTTGGTTGGGAATCCCTTAATGATGTCGTCGTCAAAGTAAACGGCAAACCGGTTGAATATAAAGGTCTTTTCACAAAAGATAGAAGCTTTTTTAGGTATGGAATTAAATTCTTTAATGAAGAAAAAGTAACGATTACAGCAGAGGATCCTAATAGCGATGGAGATGATGTCTTAGCCTTCATGAACGTTTATGCTTACCCTGACACTTATGATTTTAACAAAGATGTGATTCAAGCCTTTGCTAATTATAATCACGCAGGACGATTTGTTGGTTATAGACCTACTCACAGAACTTGCCTTATGAAGGATATGCGCTCACCAAAGTTTTGTGCCCCTGATCTTGAAAATATGTGGCACCAATTTTTAGCGAGAACCACTTTGATTGACTCTCTTGAAGTTCAAAACCAAGAAATTGTTCTTGAAACTCCAAAGCTTAATGATCTTAAAATTTCTTGGTATTTAAATGACGAAGAAGTTAGTGAACTAAGAAATAAGAGAAGATTTTCTCCAAAATCTAAGGGTGAGTATAAGGCTCGAGTAGAATTCAGAACTCCAGAAGTTCGAAAGTATGATAGAAAGTTTATTAGTGAAAAAACTCTTAGGTATTAATTCCTAGAGTATTTACGCTCTTTACACTTTCGATCAATGTCTTTGATTTTTTGAATCAGAGATTTAGCAGGACCGATATTTGCTGTTCTATAAAGTCTTCTATGCTCTCTTAAGAACTCTCTTGCAATCTCTTTATTTTTAATCACGATCAATGATTCATCATTCGTTAAGTTCCCTGCATCAGACCAATTATGAGAGCCAAAAATCACTGTTTCTCTATCAATAACTCCAAACTTATGGTGAAGCTTATCTCCGTGATTTAGAATAGGTTTCCCTCCCGATCTCACGGGAATTCTCCAAGGTTTATTATCGTCTTGATAGCGACAATTCCTTGAATTCCTCATCTCCAGTCCCCACATATCAAGAAGTCCACTATAAACCCTTGTCGCAAAAGTTGGATCGATAAGCATCTCAATATTTAGGTCTGGGTTTTTATACTTAGCCTCTTCCATAGCATCTGAGATGGGTTGAGAAGTGAAGTTAAAAAGATTAGAAATAAATTCTCTTTTTGCAGTTTTTACAAATTTTGAAATCGTTGCATTTGTAGACTTTTCCCAACCATGCTCAGAAACTCGTGTTGGAGAAAATTGAATCGCAACAGGTTCATTATCCAATTTAAATCTTTTAGCCCCTCTATAAGGCTTATAAATCTTAAAGGTTCCGCCCCACATGATTTTAAACTCTTCAAAGAAGTGTTTTGCAATTGAAGCTGAATTGAGCAGCATTAATGCATTCGCATTACCGATTGAACGACTCTTATCGAAATCACCATGAGTTCCACTTCGTGTGAAATTTGCCGAAGAAATAACAGTGATTTTGTTATCAATGATCACAAACTTATGATGCATTAGACTTGAAGTGTTCTGCTTCCCATTACTATCGTCTTTAATGGGTACTTCACCCTTCTTAAGAATCGGAAGGGCGTCCCTATCAAGAATTTCAGCGTTTGATATTTTGATATCATCAATACTTTTGGCATCAGGGTTATCATCGAGGAAACGAAGCTGTTCGAAAACCTTCGACTTCATATGAGAATCGAGTTGTTTAAATTTAGACTTCGGTATCCTTGCAAAGCTTCGATTGTATGTATCTTCTAAAATAACTCTAACATCAACACCTCTGTTCTTTGCAGAAACAAGGGCCTTAGCAAGTAATGTCAGGTTAAACTCTTGAACCGCCACGTACACTGATGACTTAGATTTATTGATCAGATTAACCATAATCTGCTCGAAGTTTACTCCTGGCTTTACGATCCCTCTGTATGGGTCAACATAGCTTTGAGTATCATCGTTGTTGAAAAAAACTTTTGAATTACTTGCGAAAATTTGGTGCGACGAAATAATGAGAAGAAAAAGAATAAGAAATTTCTTGTTAGCTGGTTCCATGAGCTCTCCAAAAACACTGCTTCCTGAGTGCAATAACGTTAAGAAATTAAGAAAACTGTAGCATTTTCATCGGGAAAAGAAAAAATGTTTTAGTTGAGGAATATTAAGAACTTATGAAGATTGACCGGGGTTTTTAACCCCGGTCAGAAGATATTAGGAACACCCTGTTGTTGCACCGCATGTATCACATTTCATACAAGCACCGTTTCTTACCAAGGTAAAAGCACCACAGTCTGTGCAAGCTTCGCCCTCATAGCCCTTCATTTTGGCTACCTGACGCTTTTTTTGCTCTACAACCATCTGTGAGTTTGCCTCTTTAGAGTAAACCTTCTGAGTGTCCACACTCACTGTTCCATCAGCATGATGAACTTCTTGAGATTTCTCAATCATCTGAAGCAATGGCTCTTCGTCTTCGCGATCTTCACCTTGAATAGCATCAGATTTAAGGTCTGAAGGCTTCACGTGAACAAGGTCATGACGCCCAAGATAACGGCAAGCAAGATCTCGGAAGACGTAATCAATTACAGAAGTCGACATCTTAATATTGTCGTGACCAACAACAACTCCATTGGGTTCAAAACGTGTAAAGGTAAAGGCATCAACAAACTCTTCTAATGGAACTCCATATTGAAGCCCAAGAGAGATTGCAATTGAAAAACAATTCATGAGAGACCGGTAAGCAGCCCCTTCTTTATGCATATCAATAAAGATTTCCCCAAGACTTCCATCAGTATACTGACCTGTTCTAAGGTAAACTTTATGACCGCCAACATTAGCTTTTTGTGTATAACCAATTCTCATGTTTGGAAGTGATTTTCTTTGTGAAACTTCTTTATAAATCACTTTTTCAACAATCTTTTCAGCTACGGCCGTGATCTTTTCTGTTTGAGAAAGATCATCATAACCTTCATCCAGAAGACCAACGAGATCTTCAAAAGCTTGAGCATTAAGTGGCTGAGAAAGTTTTGAGCCATCTCGATAAATCGCATTCGCTTTCAACATTAAACTCCATGAGAGTTTATAAGCTTTTGCAATATCTTCTACGGTAGCTTCGTTAGGCATATTAATTGTTTTTGAAATAGCACCCGAAAGGAATGGCTGGGCAGCAGCCATCATTCTAATATGGCCTTCGTAAGAAATAACTCGCTTACCATACTTCCCACATTTGTTTGCACAATCAAAAACAGCAAGGTGCTCATCTTTTAAGTGAGGAGCACCTTCAACCGTCATTGTTCCACAAACAAAGTCATTCGCTTGGTCTATTTCTTCTTGAGAGAATCCAATCTCACTTAAAATATTGAGATTAGGATCGTTGAGTTTGTTTTCAGAAATTTTAAGAGCTTTTGTTAAGAATTCATCGCCAAGAGAAAAGCGAGAAAAAGCAAAGGTAATATCAAAAGCGCTAGCCAGGGAGTTTTCAATTGTAGTGATTTTTTCATCAGTAAATCCTTTTTCTCTGAGTGAAGCATGATCAATAGACTCACACCCCACGAGCGTCCCTCTTCCAACTGCATAATCAACAATCTCTTTGATTTCTTTTTCCTTGTATCCAAGATTGCTTAATGCCACTGGGACCGATTGGTTGATAATTTTAAAATACCCTCCTCCTGCAAGTTTCTTAAACTTAACAAGAGCAAAGTCAGGCTCAACACCTGTCGTATCACAATCCATAACAAGGCCAATTGTTCCTGTCGGTGCAAGAACGGTAACCTGTGCATTTCTGTAACCGAATTTCTCTCCGTATTTAAGAGCGTCATCCCACGCCATCAGAGCAGCTTTATGCAAATACTTTGGAGTGTACGACTTGCTGAGGGGGGCTGGCTTTACAGTTAAAGCCTCGTACTCTCCATCGTCAGCTGCATAGGCTGCTCGGCGATGGTTTCTGATAACACGTAACATTTCTTCTTTGTTTTTTTCATAGCCTGGGAATGGACCATGCTCTTTAGCAAGTAGAGCTGAAGTTTTATAACTTGTTCCCCCCATGATCGCGGTAAGGGCACCAGCTATCGCTCTTCCTTCTTCTGAATCATAAGGAAAACCAAGTCTCATAAGGAGAGCTCCGATATTGGCATAACCAAGACCGAGAGTTCTAAATTTGTAACTTAGTTCTGCAATTATTTCCGATGGAAACTGGGCAGAACTAAGTTACAAATAGTTCTGCAATTATTTCCGATGGAAACTGGGCCATAAGAACAGAGATTTCTAGGATTGTCGTCCAGATTTCACAAGCATGGATGTATTTCTCAACATCAAACATATTTGTAACAGGATCAAGAAACTTTACAAGATTTAAACTTGCAAGGTTACAGGCTGTATCATCAAGGAACATATACTCTGAACATGGGTTTGAAGCATTGATACGCCCATCTTTCGGACATGTATGCCACTCATTGATCGTATCATCATACTGAACCCCTGGATCAGCTGATTGCCAGGCGGCTTCGTTAATTTTTTCAAAAAGGTCTCGGGCCTTGATTGTTTTACAAACTTTACCTGTCGTTCTTGAAATCAAGTTCCAATCACCATCTTCTTCAAGTGATTTGAAAAAACTATTTGGGATTCTGATCGAGTTATTCGAGTTTTGACCACTGACAGTTGCATAAGCTTCTGAGTTCCAATCAGTATCAAAAGTTTCAAACTCAATAGATGTAAAACCTTGTTTCGCAAGATCAAGACAACGAGAGATATAGTTCATTGGAACATGGTCTTTCTTAGCTTTTCTTATCGCTTTCGCAAGATTCATATTGAACTTTGATTTATACTTTTGCTCAGGAGGTAGGTCAGATTCATTAACTGCTGCAAAAATTTTCTCAAGGTTCGACTTACAAACCTTCGATCCCGTAACGAGTGAAGCAACTTTTCTTTCTTCTTTTACTTTCCAAAGAACAAAATCTTCAATATCTGGGTGATCGAGATCCAGACAAACCATTTTTGCAGCTCTTCGGGTCGTTCCCCCTGATTTAATTGCGCCAGCTGCCCGATCTCCAATTTTCAAGAAAGACATAAGTCCTGAGGACTTTCCACCACCTGAAAGAGACTCTCCATCCCCACGAATATTAGAAAAGTTAGTTCCAGTTCCAGACCCGTATTTAAAAAGCCTCGCTTCTCGAGTCCAAAGGTCCATGATCCCACCCTCATTCACGAGGTCATCATTTATTGATTGGATGAAACAAGCATGGGGTTGCGGTCTCTCATAAGCATTTTTAGATTTTTTTAATTTTCCAGTTTTGGGATCAACATAGCTGTGCCCTTGAGCATTTCCAGTAATCCCGTAAGCTGAGTGTAGACCTGTATTAAACCACTGAGGAGAATTCGGTGCTGCCATTTGATTAGCTAACATGTATCGAACTTCATCTTCGAATGCCTTAGCATCTTCTTCGGTATCAAAATAATTATAGTTTGCTCCCCAAGAGGCCCAACAACCAGCAAGTCTATCAAAGACTTGGCGAGAGTCAGTCTCCGATCCAAGTAAAGGATTCCCCTTTTCATCTAAGATGAGTTCACCTTTTTCATTTTTTTGAGGAACACCAGCTTTTCGAAAGTATTTCTGGGCAATGATATCTGTCGCCACTTGAGACCAGGTACTAGGGACAGTCACTTCCATGTTAGATGAACTAGAGCCATCCGTATTTCGAATTTCACTTGTTCGTTTTTCGAACTCAAAACTCGCGTAAGGGGATTCTCCACTGTTCGTAAATATACGCTTGACCTTCACTTCAACTCCTTTTGTAAATGTCTGATCATCTAAAACCTGTTAGGCGATAGATTCATATTCTGAGATTTCCGGATTCTCGTCAACACAAGATATAGACGCAAAACCTGTCAAAAAATTGTCAGCACCACAATATATAGTGGCCTGTGCTCTATATCAACTTACTATAAATGTCAGGGGTTGCGTCCTTGCAGAAAGAATTGGCCACTAAGACCATTCTAGAAATTTTACAAACACTCGGACTTCCCTGCCCTAGTGTTGAGATTTTGATGTAAAAACTTCTTACGGCCCGGTATAAATTTCCTCAGTCACAACTTTTGCCGAAGAATTAGCCGTACAGGTTCCATGAACAAACAGTCGATATTTTGGAATACCAATTATCGGAAAAGCCTTAACTGATTTTTCAAAAATTATATAATTCTCTTGATTCACGACTGTATCATATTCATTTGACCCAGGAGTGCTTGCTCTTGCAGCAATCACCTGCATACAAATTCCATCAAGGGGAAGACCTTTTTTACGACCGTTATAATAGCAACGAGAAATATCGCCGCTCATTCTCACCTGCTTCGCAGTCAAAGTATTTTTAAAGAAGTAGCGAGAGATTGTTAACTCACTCGATTTCCCACAGATTTCAGAAATATCATTATTATTCGTAATTGTTAGTATCTCTGGTAAAACATAGTTCAAAGACCTCCCACCACTGAGAATTTCTCGAAATTGAACCCTATCGTATTTAACTGTTTTCTCTTGAGACTCGTCCACTCTGCCATCACAATATCTCTCAATTGTTACAACTTTCTTATAAAACTCTCTATTTGTTGGCTTACTTTTTAAAGTTTCACAAAATTTTTGAAGGAGTTCTCTCTCCTGATTATCCAAGTTCTTTTCTGCTTCGAGGTACTCAAAACCTTTTCTTCCATCACTTCCCGGCTCTTCCTCGAGTTCATCGAGATCACAACCAACAAATGCAAAGAGCAATAAGAATGTAAGTAATTTCATCTCTTCTCCTAAGATTTATCGGAATACGTAGAGTCTGTTTCGACTTGAATAGGCGGCTAAATACTTTTCATCAGCTTCAATAAAACCGAAAAGCGATGAATAGCTATGCCCAAAATAATGAGTATCAATTATCTTCGTTAAATCTTTTGAGATTGCAACCAATGAGCCATCAAAGGTTGAAGCGACAATATGCCCTCTCCAAGTTACCGCAGAGCTAAAGCCAGCCTTAGTCAATTTTGAACGACTTTCAACAGCTCCAAGATTATCCAGTTTTAGAATTTCTCCAGCGTCAGTCAAAAGAATCATTTTTCCATCAAACTTAACCGGTGGAACAGCAACTTTATGAACAAGCCTTCTCAAGGTCACACCATTCTTTGGATTGATAATGAAAAAATCACTTCCCAGTGAACCAACCCAAAGCGTTCCATTAACAATAACTGGGGAAAGATCGATATCTAAAAACTTCTTAGCCAATGAAAGTTTCTTCTCCCAAATAATGTGACCATCATGAATAGACAAGGATGCAAGATAACCGTCAGCGAAACCAACAAGTATTGAGTTTTGGTATCCTAAAGGAACTGAAACTCTGTTCAGTGTTGTTAAGAAAGGAACGGCCCTTTTATAACTCCACAGAATTTTTCCTGTCTTAATATCAAGCGCTGCAATGGCATGATTTCTAAGATGAACAAAAAGTCTTCCTTTATAAGGATAAACTTCGGATTCAATCGATGATCCTAGCTTCTTGTCATAAATGAGTTCAAGACTGTCTTTATCACGTGCAATGATTTTCCCTTCAGAAGTTCCGTAGATAAGCATCTTTTCGAAAATCAAAGGTTTCCCTTGAATTGCACCTTCTTCTTTTGAGAAATTGAGTCTACGTCCTGAAACTTTGTCGTAAACATTTAAGTTTCCAGAAAGGTCACCAACATAAATTTTTTGCTCATGGATTGTCGGGGTTACCCAGCCAATGGGTAAATTACCTAGGCGATACTTAGGATCAAGGTTTTTATTCCACGCAAGGTTAAAAAACCTTTCTTCTTGAGGCTGTTTATTAAAATGACCTTTAAATTTTTCAAGCTGTGAGCATGAAAGAAATAAAAAGCATAAAAAGAGACTAATTCTCATTTGGTTTAGCTTCCTCTTGATTAGGAGTTTCTAATTCATAATTAACCGTATAGCGCTTAGCAAGTTTTGCCATTTCAGAATCTGGGAACTTATCGATAACATGATTGAAATTTGTTAAGGCAGCTGCTTTGTCACCACTCAGATAACTTAGACGTCCTAAATCAACGTAAAGCTTTTCTTCATATTTTACAGGAGAATCAACGAGTCCCTTAAGGGCCGTTAGAGCTTCAGTGTAGTTCTTAGCATCTTCATGAATAACTGCGAGATAATTTGAATAATAGTAGTAAGCAATGTTCTTTTCGCTCGTTCCTTTTTTTAATGATTCGAAAACTGGAATCAGTGGCGTCATATCGAGTTTTCTTTCTCTAAACTTTGTAAAAAGATCAGAGGATACAGGAAAAAAACTAGCAGTATCTTCAAGGTCAGAGATAGTTCCTTTAGCCTGCTCAATGATCTCAGCTTCAGTCATTTTTTCTTCTGAAAATTCTTTGAAAGCACCATTTTTAAATTCAAAAATAACTGCTGCTTGCTCTTCGATTTGAGCTTGTTGTTGCTTCTTCATAATTGCGATTCCCGCAGAACCACCAACCGCAACGATGATAAAAAAAACCGCAATTCGAATATATTTCTTTAAATCATCAGAGTTTGTTTCGAGAACTTCAGAAGGATCAACAATTTGAGCTTTTTTTGCTTTTGCCATAGATAAACCTCAATAGGATTTTTTTATATTTAATTCACGAATTAGATTAATCTTGCCTGATAAATATTGTCAAAAAAGGAAAATCTCCGATAGAATTCAAGCAATGCACAAACTAATATTTTTTGTAACACTTTTTTTGTTTAGTTTCTCCTCTCACGCTATAAACATGATGGGAAGAACAGGTCTTGGTTTCAGCAGTCAGCTCAAGGGAGATCTCACAGGTCTTTCTTTTAAATTTCAAAAAACACGAGATATCGCCTACGGAGCTATCGTGGCCATAAACAGCGATGATAATAACGTTGATTACGGCTTGGGTGGGAAGATGTACAAGCTTATTTTTGATGAGCCACATCTAAATTTTTTCGCCTCTGGGCTTCTGGCAGCTCTTAGAACAAATGATGAAAGCGGATTTCAAGTCGATGGGACGATGGGATCCGAGTTTCATATCCCAGGAATTGAGAGTATAGGCTTCAGCTTTGAATTTGGCTTTAGTATCAACCGCCTCAACTCCTCGACAAATATCGAAACCGTGGGCTACAATTTTCTTAGTGCAGCGGTTCATTTTTATTTGTAAATTTCTTTTGTTTCTTTTTGCCTTGGGCTCCTACGCCCAAACAGAAATCTCTGACGAAATTCTCCAATCGCTCGATGACGATGTAAATGTCGGTGGAGATATCTTCTCAAACTTCCAAGAAGAACTTGATACCTCTAAAATTTTTGAAGACGAGCGTTTTTATAAATATGGTCGTTTCTTTTCTGTCGACTTTGGAACGGGAGTGACTAGCTTTACCGGAAACCGAGGAACCGCTTACCGTGACCGTCATCCTTCTTTCAATTTAGCTATTAATTATTTTTTAGACTTTCACACATCTTTCGTAATTGGGGTCGGTTACTCTAACCACAATATGGAAATCAACAACCGAACAATCAAACATACTGACTCTCGAGGTCCCGGGGCGATGAACATCACAATGCTTAGACCCTACTTCGGCTACAGAAGTTATTTTGATACTGCCGACTTAAGTACACCTTTTACTTATTCGAATCCGTACTTCACCTTGCGAATGGAGTATTGGTATCAAGTTGTTAAGTTTGTTGATAATACAACAACCGGAGGGAGACTTTCAGGTGGTGGTCTTGGAGTTGGAATGGGTTTTGGGGTTGAGTTCCCTGTAAAGTTCAAAGAGAAATATATCGGTGTCGAGGCCCTCGTTCATGCTGTCGATTTTTTCGATCGTGAAACACGTGACTACGAAGCCGTTGATACTGATGCCGTCGGATTTTCAGACCTCGGAGGCTTTGCTTACTCCATTATCGTCTCTTTCAATCAGACTTGGTAACCCGCTTCTCATTTTCCTTTCTAAAAACAACGTGAACTGGTGTGTTTGGAAGATCAAATTGATTTCGAATTCCATTCACCAAATACCTTCGATAATTCACTGGGATTCCCTTCGAACGATTCGTAAATAATAAGAACGTCGGAGGCGCTGCTTTAACCATCGCCGCATACTTAAGTTTTAGTTTTGTATGATAATTCCCTTTAATGGCTACAGGGTTTTGTTCAAAGAGCTTATTCAGTGTTTTATTCAAAGGACCTGTTGGAATATAACGCTTTCTAATAAGAAGAAGTCTTTTGATTTCATCTTTTAAACGAGTGATTCCCCAAGCCTTCTTCGCTGATAAGAAAACAGGTTCACAATAAGAAAGCCATGGAATTTCAAACTTAAGATCAAGGAGAAATTCTTTCTTTTCTTTCTTTTTTGAAAACACCTCTTCATTCAAGTCAATTTTGTTAATTGCAATGATAAGCGACTTCCCTTTTTCAATAGCGACACCCATAAGCTTTTTATCTTGATGAGTAATCCCTTTATCTCCATCAATAAGATAAATGACAACATCAGAATCCGTGATCGCTCTTAGTGATCGATAAACAGATTGAGCTTCTACTTCTTCTTCAATATGGCTTTTTCTTCTGATCCCTGCTGTGTCAATCATCATAACCGAGCGGAAAGGCTGAACCAGAGCAGTAGAAGCTGTTGCTTCCTCTTCCGCTTCAACAACTTCATTTTCAAATTCATCGGCCTCAACTGAGGTTTCTGTAAACTCTTCCTCTATTTTTGCAAGTAAACTAACCGCATCTTTCTTAAAGAAGAATTGATTTTTATCAAACAAGTTGGCTTCATCTTCAAAGTTAAGATCCATGAAACCTTCAATCGGATCAATCGTTGTTCCCGCAACAGAACTCACAACTGCTCGTTCACTTCCTAAAAGCTGATTGAGAAGAGTCGATTTTCCAGCATTCGGTGCTCCAATTAAAGAGACTTTTCCCGCTAAGGGATAATTCGGTTTTACCCCTCCACCGACATCTTCCGCTTGATCTTTTTCATATTGCTTCGTAAAAGCAAGCATTCGATCCTTTAAATCCTCAAGCCCTCTATTATGTTCAGCTGAAACAAGAAGAACATTCTCCAAACCAAGAGAATAGAATTCACTTTCTAACCCTGCTTGAGTGTCAGTGTCATACTTATTCACAACAAGCCAAAGATCTTTCTTTTCTTTTCTTGTGAAATTAACAATCGCTTCATCAAACGGAAGAAGCCCTTCCCTTACATCAGCGACAATTAAAACAAGGTCAGACTCACGAATAGCTAATCGAGCCTGTTGGGCCATCACTGAAAACATTAAATTTTCATCGGGGTCATTGTATTCAGGATAAAACCCTCCTGTATCAATGAGGAGTGCATCTTGATCTTCAGTATCGAATCGAAGAATCCCATAATGCCTATCTCGAGTCACACCAGGCTTATTAAAGGCAATGGCCTTCGCTGAATTTCTCAAGAGTCGATTAAAAATCGTACTCTTCCCAACATTAGGTCTCCCAATAAGAGAAATAACAGGAGTTGATCGGCTCATCGTCGCCTCCACACTCTTTTAGAGTCTTGAACTCTTGGAAGTCCAATTTCTTCAAGAACAAAATTGTTTTTAAACCATCTCGTTGAAACTTTTACGTGAAGAACAAGGTGAACTTGTCCGCCAACAAGAGCTTCAATTTTCTTTCGAGCCAGGCTTCCAATTTTCTTAACCATTGCTCCCTTCGCTCCAATCACAATAGCTCTTTGACTAGGGCGGTTCACAAGAATGGTTGCCATAATCTTTGCTTTCGTTTTTGACTCAGGGTTATCGATGTCATGAAAATCATCAATAACGACGGACACTTCATAAGGAACTTCTT
>JAUHYH010000046.1 GCA_030426585.1 Bacteriovoracia bacterium | reverse complement strand
ATAGTTTTTAATAACATCATGCTCTCCAACGGAGATTTTTCCTGAAGTTAGATTAACAATACCGCAGATAATAGAGATTAAAGTTGTCTTTCCTGCACCATTAGGTCCAAGTAAGGCAAAGATCTCACCTTCTTTGATTTCCAAATTAACATTTTTTAAAGCCTGGAAACCACCTTCATAAATTTTATTAACATCGTTAATTTTAATCATAACTGTTTTTGAAGAGCGGCTTCGATTTCTTTGAGATCCTTTGACTTGAAGTGCTTAATTTCTTTTCCGCCGGGGAGAATAAGATATTTTTCAAAGTTCCAGCTAATTTCTTCGCTGTCTGTTTTTGATTGAAGAAAAGCAATAAGAGGGATCTTCTTATCTCCTCGAACTAAAGATTTCTTAGAAAGGGGAAAGTCTGCTCCATATTTAACCTTACAAAACTCAACGACTTCTTTTTCATCACCGGGAGTCTGCCCGCCAAATTCATTTGAAGGAATTCCGATAACCACTGTATCTTCTCTTTCCGAAAATTTCTCAAGATCATTGAGTTGAGGAGTATAACCACAGTGTGTGGCAATATTAGTCACAATAATAAACTTATCCTTATATTGAGCGAGGTCAATTTCTCCACCTTTGGCTGCTGGAAGTTTGAAGTCATAGACGGTTTTAGCAGATGCGGCTGTCATAAATAGGGCTCCTAAACAACAGATTAAAAATCTCATATTTCCTCCGAGGATAATCCGTGGACCCATTCTACTCAACTGTTCTGGTATTGGGAAAAATTATGACTTTTATCATGGAATCTTCTCGAGACTATGAGAAGATCTACTCATGAAATATTTAATTTTTGGCATTTTATTGAGTTGTTCTTACGTTAACCGGGATTCCCAAGAGTACTATAAAGGCAAGGATGGGATGACTTATCAGCATAAAAGCGTCCATCGGCAGCCACCGAAAGATGATTACGCTTATGACCCCAACCCTCCTAAGAAGACCCTTCAGGCGGGGAAAAAGCTTTATAAGGAGTCTTGTTACTATTGTCATGGAGACAAAGGTGAAGGGGATGGTCCTTGGGCCAAAAACCTTGATAAAAAGCCTGCAAATCTCCCTGAGATCATGGAAAAGGCCCCCAATTTTCAGCTCTACTTAAGTATTTCTAAGTGGTTTGGGAATATGCCAGGCTGGAAGGATAAGCAATATACTGAAGATGAAATCCTTCAAATTGGCTATTATATCCGTTCTTTACAAAAATAAGGGAAAAATTACATGTCGCAGCAATATTGTTGCGCGCCGCATTTCTCCGTGTTAGTTTGCCACCGAACAACAGGAGTGCTCCTACAGAATAAGAAATTCTAGTAGGAGGCAGATTTCGGAGGTATTTATGCTTAGGCTAATGGCTGTGGTTTCTTTTATGGTGGCATCAATTCACACTTACGCATGTGCTGGGGGAAGTGTGATGGTAGGGGAAAAAGTTCTATTAACACCGAGAACAGTTTCACTAAGCCCAACGAAAGAGTGGGATGTGAATGAACTTAGAAATAACGGTTCATCTGTTTCTGTTTATATAGATAATGGACAGCTTCTCGATGTTTCTGTTCATGCCATTAAACAAGATAGCCAAGATATTATTTTTACAATTTTCAGTGTTAAAACTTCTGATGAGCCTCAGCCCCGTTTGATTAAAGTGGAGTCGAATTACAAGGGGAATGGGTTGAGATCTAAAGGAAGCTTAATGTCAGTTGAAGATATTCCAGTAGACGAAACACACGGATGTTAGTCCATTAAATAAAAAAAAGGGCCGAATGGCCCTTTTTTTTACTTCTTCAATCGAACCTTCTAGTCTCTATTTTGTGAAAATTCTTTTTATCCTTTTTTTTATTTCTTCATGCTCTTATCGTAATTGGTCAGAAGCCTCTAGAGAAAGTGTGGGGATTGCTCCCAAAGCTCAAGACCTGAAAGAAGATATCATTCAAGTTTATTATGCAAGGGCTTATGGATGGAGAGGAACGTTTGGAGTTCACCCTTGGGTGGCTTGGAAGAAAAAAGAAGAAGATCAATACACCGTTGCACAGGTAACTGCATGGAATATTAGAAGAGAAGGAAATGCTATCTCTGTAAAAAAAGATCTTCCAGATCGAAAGTGGTTTGATAAAGACCCAACCTTGATGTTGGACTTACGAGGAGAAAAAGCGAGAAAGGCGATTGCTAAAGTTGAAGCGTTGATTGCGGAATACCCTTATAAGAAAACTTATCGTGTCTGGCCGGGGCCAAATTCAAATACTTTTGTTTCCTACCTTTTAAGAAATGTAGAAGAATTAAACTTAGAGCTTCCTGCTCATGCGATTGGAAAAGATTATTTACCTAACAATATCTTTGCGACAACAGCTTCAAATACAGGATTTGTTTTCTCGGTTTTTGGATTATTAGGGTTTACCCTTGGAGTAGAAGAGGGAATTGAAATAAATCTTTTGGGTCTTCATCTTGGTTTAGATTTATGGACACCAGCTCTGAAACTTCCTCTAGTAGGGCGTTTAGGATTTCCGGACAAAGCAATCGACTAAGGCAGTCCCTTATTAATTTCTCTTAAGATAACCTATCGAAATGACGAAGATATATTATAGATATCAATAGGTTATTCAATGAAGTTGTCACTGATCCATGCGAACTCTCGGAAAAAACTCACATTAAATGAGTCGAGCGAAGTAATCCTCGGAAGAGGAGCGACCGACATTCCTGAATTAGAAGATGATAGTAAGTTAAGCCGTCAGCATCTCAAATGTTTCTTTGATGAAGGGAATAAGTGCTTTGTTGTTCTTGACCTTGGTTCAACGAACGGAAGTTACCTCAATCATGAACGCATGGAAGTTGATAAAGCTTACCAAATTCATGTTGGTGATATTATTGTTTTTGGAAATCAAACCTTAGAAGTGGAAACAATTTGGGATGATAGTAAAATTTTAAAAAACACTTCAGAATTTACAGGAAAACCGTCTATCAATCTTGAGGCAAGTGTGACTCAAGAAATGACAGTGATCGATCACACACTGCTCTCTAGAGAGTTTACTTATGAAGGGAAAGCGAAAGAGTTGCTAATCCTCTCATTAAAGAATGCTTTTCTATGCTTAGTGAGCTTAGGTTTTTATATTCCTTATGCCAAAGTAAATTTAAGAAAACATATTTGGAGTAATACAAAGTTTGGAGCGGACTCATTTTCATTTTCAGGGACGGGGTGGGAACTTCTAAGAAGTTATTTACTTTTCTTTGGTCTCATCTTTGCGATTGGTGGAGCCTTTTGGGGAATTAGCTCTTATTTTGGACTTAACTGGATAGACTTCGCCAGGAACTTTACAGAGGGACTTGGTTTTGAGGCCCTGGGGCTTGTTTTTGCCTTTCTTTTTATTAGTGTTGTCATTGCCTTGTTCTACATCTGTTTTATCTTTTATATGCAGTTTGGGACCATGAGGTATCTCCTTACTCGGACCAAGTTAAGAAGTTTATATTTTAATCTAGATTCTTCAATGAGATTAAACTTCATAGTCTCTTCACTCGGAGGGATGTTGCTTACGCTTTTTACTTTTGGACTTTATTATCCTTTTTTTAAAGCAAGGCAATTAAAATACCTTTGGAATTATGCCAGCTATGGAAGTCAAAAGTTTAACTTTGAAGGGACAGGAAAGGACTATGCGATCATTTTCCTTAAAACAAGTGTCTATGCTATAACTCTTTCAATTCTGGCAGGAATCTTAGAGAAGTTTTTAGAAGTTCTGTTTGAAGCACCTGATATTGTTAAAATTGCTGGTGTTTTCTTTTATTTTGGCACCTATTTCCTCATTCATGCGCACTTTAAAGCGGCTTCGTTGAATTATCTTGTAAATAATTTAAAAGTTCAGGAGGCTACATTCTCTTCGAACTTTACAACCTTCCAACTTGTTAGACTTAACTTCGTTAACTATCTCCTTATTATTTTAACTTTAGGGTTAGCAACACCTGTGATTTTTATACGTAATATGAGTTATTACGTTAAGAAAATTAAAGTTCATGGTGCGATTGACTTTGATGTTATAGAAATGAGAGCTAAGGATACAGGCGGAGAGTTTGCCGAAACTTTAGCGGATGTCTTTGACTTTGAATTGAGTTGGTAATGCAAACCCCTTGTCCCGCAATTTTCTTCACTGGCCTTTCCGCTGAGAAACATTATGTAAAAGTGATCTTTAACCCCACGAGTTTGAGTATAAAAGGTGATAGCATCGATGAAACCTGGAATACCAGTGACTATAAATTCGAAAAGCCTAATCAAAAAAACTATATTCTACAAAATGGTTCTAAGGAATTGCATTTTACAAGAAATACAATTGAAGCTCACTTTTATAATCATCCTTTTAGGAATGATTATAAATTCTTTTTTAAGGTTTCTCGTTGGCAACCCTATGTTATTGGTATTGTCGCAGCTTCAGTCGTTCTCTACTTCCTTACTTTGGAGGCGAGTGACTATTTCCTCAATCAATTTTCTCTTAAGGATCAACAAGTTGCCTTCTCATTTCTTGATCAATCTTACGTCTCTAAAAACTGTATGAGTGAAGATACTCAGAGTCTGATTGATAAGACTCTGGTGGAGACAGGTCATCCCGAGTTTGTTGGAAGAGTTTTTTACACTGAATCACCCGTCGTCAATGCCTTTGCTCTTCCCAGTGGGGCCATAATTTTTACCAACGGATTTCTTAAACAGATGGAATCTGTTGAGGAGTTTATTGCAGTTCTTTTTCATGAAATCGGACATGTGAAGCATCGTCATCACCTTAAACGTTTACGAAATGCTGTAGGCTTAAATATTGTATCGCTCCTTGTTTTTGGAGAGAATACGGGCGTTCGAGATGCGCTTTCTCGGTTTTTGATTAATCAGTATACCTCGTCGCAAGAGGAGGAGTCAGACCTCTATGCTCGTGAAAAACTTGATGAACATGGTATTTCGCGCTTAGGGGCTATTAATTTTTTTGAGAGAAATAATGAAAACTCTGCTCTTGCTATTTTTTCAACTCACCCAAGTTCTCAAAGACGAATAGAAATCTTGAGAGAAAACTTCCCCAAAAAAATTCGCAAAGAGTTTTACCCAGAGATGCTCACTTTATTAAAAAAATGCGGGCTTTAATTTGCAAAAGAAGAATGATGAAGAACAATCTTTAATTTCTGATTTCTTTTTTGAAAACCAAAAGAGTAATCAGCTCTGACCACTTTTTTTTCTGTATCTATAAAGTTGTATCGGCCCATGGCTAAAATCATATCATCAAATTGGACTGTTTGCTTGTGCTCAAATTGAATTTCATTCCACGGTCTTAGAGCAAATCCATGATCTTCACTGTATTGCGAGTTCCCACCAATAAAATAGGAGAGAGCAGCCTCTCTATCAAGACGAAAAGGTTGTTCTTTTGCTGCCGTTGGTTTGAAAAGAACGGGTCCACTTTCAAAGTTGTATAGGTCATCGACGAAGTTTCTTGCTTCAAGTTCATAATCACTACTTCTTAAGAAAGCATTCCCGATGGCCACTATACCTAGGCCCCAACGGTTAAGAGTTTCAATAACAAGGTCATTTGTTTCCATAAGATGAGCTTACTCCTGACTATCGACTTTGACCATAAGGATTAGTTTATCTGTCAGTCGGGAGCGGAATTTTTTCTGTTTCATTAATCACTGTAGGGGACTCGTCTTCTTTCCATCGTTTCTTTGCTGCCTCAATTTTTTCCATTGAACTCGAAACATAATTCCACCAAATATACCTTTTTTCGGGGAAAGGGGTTCCACCAAAAAACATAAATTCAGTATCACCTTTTACTTTGAAATGAATATTTTCTCCTTGATCAAAGCAAATGAGGTCATGGCCAGAATAAGACTGGTCATCAATTTCGATTTCACCTTTGAGAAGATAAATAGCGCCTTCTCTTTTAGGAGAAAGTTGGTATTCGAAATCGTTTGAAGTCTTTCCGTGATAATAAAAAAGATCACTATAGACGGGGACAGGCGATTTTTGGCCTAAGTCTTCACCCGCGATCAATTTGAGTTGGGCCCCACTATGTTCAAAAAAAGGCAAATCTTTTTCTTTAGTATGGAAAAAACTAGCGTCAACGTCTTCAAATTCAATGGGTAAAGCCACCCAGAGTTGAATCCCTTCGAGTGTGATGGCGCCTTTAACGGGCTTTGCTCTTTCACTATGAGCAATACCATTTCCCGCTGTCATCCAATTCACTTCACCAGGGCGGATAGGTTGCTCGGTTCCTAAGCTATCTCGGTGAAGGATTTCTCCTTGGAAGAGATAAGTAATCGTAGCCAGTCCAATGTGGGGATGAGAGCGAACTTTCATTTCTTGTTCACCCTCTAAAGTAATGGGTCCCATATGATCCCAGAAGATATAGGGACCGACCATTTGTTTAGTTAAGTGTGGAAGAGATCGTCTGACGACAAAATTATCTCCAATGTCTTTTGCTTTAGGGGTGATAACAATTCGTCGAGACATGTTTTCTCCTAGTTAAGTCGTCCCATCTTTCCAGATTGGAAATCTTGAAAAGCTTGAACAAGTTCCTCTTGAGTGTTCATGACAAAGGGTCCATGAGAGGCAACGGGTTCGTCAATGGGTTCCCCGTTAAGAATCAAGAGCTTTGAGCCTTTCTTTGCTGAAACCTCAATCGTTTCTCCTTCGCGCTCATAGATCGCCAAAGAAGTTTTATTAAGTTGGTTTCCTTCAATCGTAACGTCACCTTTTAACACCAGAACCATCGTATTAGTTCCTGATTCGAAATCAAAATTTAAATTTTGATCTTTTTCAAAATCAACTTCGTAAAGGTTAATCGGAGTAAAAGTTTTACTCGGTCCTCTATGTTTCTCATAGGATCCTGCAATGACTTTGACTTTCGCTCCCTGGAGATCTTTTACAGGAAAGTCTTCAACATTAAGCCCTTGGTAACGAGGGCTTTCCATTTTATGTTTTGCAGGAAGATTCACCCAAAGTTGAACCATCTCAAAAAGGCCACCTTGCTTCGCAAATTCTCTAGAATGGAACTCTTCATGAACAAGACCTCTTGCGGCCGTCATCCATTGAACTCCACCAGTCTTGATGACCCCACCTCCGCCAGAAGAATCTCTGTGTTCAACTTCGCCATTAATAGCAAAGGTTACAGTTTCAAAGCCACGGTGGGGGTGTTCTCCAACTCCAAGTTTTTGGGTTGTTGGCTCAAAATGTTTCTCAGGAGCATAGTCCAACAACAAGAAAGGACTTGTATATTCATAAGTACCTTGATGAGGGTGGATGAGGGAGTGGACGTTAAATCCATCTCCCACCCAATGTTGCTCCGTTGGTGTGTTTATCATCTTAAGTTTTTTCTTTGTTTTTGGTGCTGCCATAATTCTTAATCCTTTTAAGCTTGCTATTGCGAGGACCAACCTTTGAATAAAACTTCTTCTAAGCATTGGTTCCTTATTTTAATTTAAGGTCGAAATCCAGAGTCACTTTATTGTGAATCATTTTATCCCCAAGATTTTTAAAGAAATCTCCAGACCCATAAATCATATCAAATTTTGTTCGATCAAATTCCAATAATCCTTTTAGATTATTTCCGGATTTTTTGTACGTAAACTCTACAGGATTAGTTTTTCCTTTAATGGTGAGTTTTCCTTTCGCTTTGTTTTTAGTCGCACTTGTAATTTCTAGTTTTGCTGTTGGGTATTTTTCAACTTCAAAAAAATCTTTACTCTTAATATGTCCTAGAAACTTTGAGGCCCATTCACCTTCAAGATCAGTGACACTAACAGAACCGATATCAGCGACAAAGTTTCCACTTTGGATAACACCTTTATCATTGAGTTTAATGTCTGCAGACTTAAGTCCAATTTTTCCATGGTGTTCACCGGAAACTTTAGTTCCTTTCCACTTGAGTTCACTCTTTTTTAGATCAACTTCAGCGGCCATTAGTGAAACTGTAAGAGTTAGAGTCGTGAGTAAGATTAACGCTTTCATAAATATTCTCCTTTTGATTATGTTTTTCGTTGACCCTATCATCGGTGATTTTACCGTGTTGCAGAAGGGGACATAATCAATATATACTGTTGCAAATAGGGAACAATTGTGTGGATCTTAACTTACTGAAATCATTCATAAAGCTTGGAGAGCTGGGGAGTTATACAAAGGCTGCTCAAGCCATGAATCAACCAAAATCACGCCTCAGCCGAGCGATTTCACGCTTAGAAGAAGATCTGGGAGTTCAATTGGTGAGAAGAACGACACGTCAAGTTGGTCTCACAACAGCAGGAAGAAACCTCTACCAAAAGACTCATCTCCTTCTTGAAAAGTTAGAGGAAGAACTTAGTGACATCACGGAAGAAAAAGATGAAGTTCGCGGGAAACTTAGAATAACTGCTCCTGAAGATATGGCCCAGACGTTGATTGCCAATGTTGTCGCCGAATACACTTCTCTTTATCCAAAAGTTGAAGTTGAAACAGTTGTCACAAATGAATACCTCGACCTTACGAAAGAAAATATCGATATTGCTTTTCGAATAGGAAAATTAAAAGATTCAGATCTTATTCAAAAAAAGTTGATGAATGTCTATTTTGTGATGGTCGCTTCAGAGCAGTACCTTAAAACTTTTGGACGCCCGACTTATGAAAATATCGAAGGGCATAATTTCATGGCCTTTAGAGGGAATGACTTTGAAACTTTATTGATTCGGCAGAAAGGTCCTCGGAATATTCTTCGATGCGATAGTTTTTCTATGCTTTTAAACTTAGCCCTCAATAATAAAGGAATAACCATTCTTCCCAATTTTTATGCCCAGCCTTATTTGGAGAGAGGAGATCTTATGAGAGTTTTTCCGGACTGGAGTGGGGCAAAGACCTCTATTCATATGCTCTACGCCCCAACAAAGAATCTTCCAAAGAGAACACGGTGTTTTCTTAACCTAGCAAGCGAGCGTATTTAGTGGATGCCTTGAAAGCTCTTGAGAAAAGAAAAAAAGATTTAGAAGAAAGTTTAGAAACTCTAAAAGAGGCTGCTAAACCCGTCGACTTAAATGAACCCATCGGACGACTCTCAAGGATGGATGCTATTCAACAGCAGCAAATGGCCCTCAATAATAGAAAGCAACTAGAGCTCAACCTTGAACTTGTAGACCAAGCTCTAAAGCGACTTGAAGATGGTGAGTACGGTTATTGCTTAAAATGTGAAGACGAAATAAACTCAAAACGTTTACTTGCCCGTCCCGAGGCCCCTTTCTGTACGAGCTGCCAAAGCTAAAATTTCCTTTCAATTTCAATCCAGAGTGTTTTTGTTGCTTAATCTTCGGTAGCATTGAGGGATATAAAACAAAGGATTGTAAGCTATGAAACTGATTTCATTATTTCTACTTCTTATTTCTCAAACTTTTGCTCATGAAATGCGCACGACTTTAAACCTGGTTGATGGCCCTGAGTTTTTTGGTGATTCAGCCATTTATGGACCGGAATACAAAGAGCAAGTGAAACTCATGCAGCAATTAGCAGAGAATAATAAAGGAGTGAACTATATTCACTATGGGGACTCCATTAAAGGAAGACCGCTTTCTGGATTACTGTTTCTTAAAAACGCTAGAACTGTCACTCAGTTAGTCGTCATCACTGGGGCGACTCATGGGAATGAGTACCTCAATATCGTTGATCGTTTACCGCAAGCTTTAATGTCTTCAAAGAACCAAAGTCTCAAGAATTTTTTACAAAGAGGAGGAGCGGTTTTCTTTGTTCCAATTCTCAATCCTGATGGCTACGATGCTCGACGAAGAAGTAATATGAATGGAGTTGATTTGAATAGAGATTGGCCTAATCCTGCCAATGGAAGACGCCCTCATCGAGAAATTGAAAATATTAAACTCGCAGAATGGGTTGATAAATTTATTGAAAAAACTCAAGCTTCGCTATCGATAGCGGTTGATTATCATTGTTGTGTGAGTGGGGCGCTTCTCCTCCCTTGGGGTTATAAAAGAGGGGAGTATATGAATGATGCAGATGCGACTCGTTCTGAACACTTTCAAACTTTATTCAAGAATTCATTTCCTAAACATGGAAAGGTAGGAACTCCTCCAGATATTCTTTATAGTGCCACAGGAACGACGCTCGATTATTGGTATGATAAATACGCAGCGGTCTCATTTACCTACGAAGGGAATTATAAAATTGAGAAAGAGCTTCTCAAGTATCATGTTGATTGGTGGGAAAAGAGTTTAGACAGTTTATAAAAAAAGCCGCGGATTTCTCCGCGGCAATAAATTAATCACAAAGAATTGGTTTGAAGTGGGCCCATCGACTTTTGATGAGAAGTCCCCAACAAACTAAGGCGATAACACCAACTGGTAATCCAGCAGGATCAAAAACTAAGTGAATAAGAAAAATATTCACAATGATCGGGCCAAGTAATGTTAAGGCCAAAGAAACTTTTTTGTTCGCTAATAAACAAACCCCAGAAAACACCTGTAGAAATTTTACTAAAGGCATGAGGTACTTAAGTGCGAAAAGCCCCCCCATGGCCGCACCCATTTCTGGAGTAGGGGGGGGCATTGGTATAAACCCGCTTCCTGTAAAGATCATCATGAGCCCGTTGGCTCCGAAAACCGTAAAGATGATGCCGAGTAAGTACCGAGCACCCATTGTTACTTTTTGATTCATTAAACTATCCTCCTTGAATAGATCAGATAGTTATAATTTTAAGGAGGTTATTGGGAACAAAAAATGTTTAATTACTATCATCGCTAGTCAATATTCTGACGAAGGAGTACCCTTGTGGCTATGAAGTATTTGATCTTATTATTCTTATTTAGCTGTGCAGAGCAACCCGTTCAATTAGGTTTAGTAGAAAAACCAGTCGATGTGGATGAACCCCAAAACAAAATTAATCATCACAGTTTTCGTGATGCTGAAAAGTGGGCGAAACGGTTTAACACCCCCAAACGTAATAAGTGGCAACACCCTAAAGAAATTATAGAAATCATGAAGCTAGAGGAAGGGGATCATGTTGCTGATATTGGTGCCGGTACTGGCTATATGCTTCCTTACTTAAGTAAAGGGGTTGGGTCTTCTGGAAAAGTTTATGCCCTTGATATTGAAGACACTCTGATCGCTTTCATGAATAAACTTATTTCAAAAAAGAATCTCAATAACACTGTGGCAGAAATTATTCCAACCGATGATCCCAAGCTTCAAGGAAAAGAGATTAATAAAGTTCTTTTTGTAAATACTTGGCATCATGTGAAGAAGCCCGTTGAGTACGCGGTGAAAGTTCGTGATTCTCTCGTTAAGAGCGGGATTGTTTTTCTTGTAGAGCCAGACCCTAAGGTTAAGAGTGATTTTGGACCTAAGCATAAAATTGATCCAGAAGTTTTTCTCGCTCAATGGAAAGCGGCGGGATATTCTTGTCACCTACATGATGAGAAGCTTCCGTATCAATATGTCATTTCTTGTTTAGTGTTAAATTAACGTAAATTGCGTTTTAGCGAGTTTCTCTCCGTTGACTTGAATCTCAACCGGATACTTCCCTTTATAATGAACACGTGTGGTGACTTTTTTAAAGTGCACTGATTTCTCAATCTTTAATTTTTCATCAGCTTTTAAAGTAAAGTCTTTTAAGCGAAAAGCTTTAGAAGAGAGTGTCCCATTCTTTCTTGGGAAATGAATAATATATTCAATCAAGATCCGTTGAGGTTTTTTAGACTCAGATTGAAGGTTAAAACTGAGATCAAAACGATCACCTTCTTTAATTTTTTTAGGCGACAGTTTTAAACTAGAGACTTTCACTTTAGGATTTTTAGTAAATCCATTAAGAACCAGGGCCTCTTTATTCCCTTTCTTTAAAAGTGATCGAGTCGCGTGACGAACAATCCACTCTGTTTCCTTACTCTTATCTTCTTTTAAAAATCGCTTGCAAGTATTAAGCATAAGCTTTTTATCAAGGTGAGAAATATCATTGAGGTGATTGGCCACCGATCTTCGAACATATTCTTCTGGATCTCGGTAAAGTTTTTCTAAGAGTTCAATATTTCGGTCTAAGTTTTCTTTTATGGCAGGAACACTTTTACCCCAAGGAAGATTAGGGCGAGTCCCTTCAGAAACCCAACGACGGACATGACGGTTAGGGTGTTTTATAAGTTTTTTGAGATCGGAAAAAGTCTTTTCCTCGTGTTGAATAAGATAAGGTCTCACCGTGAATTCGGAGGAAAACCTTTTTGTAAGTTCAATCATAGCCTCAAAAGAGGTTTTGTAATCATCCAGGCCATAAGACTCGACATATTGATTGAGCGGCCAGGTGAGAAAGCCTGAAATCCCAGGACCTTCTTTTCGGTCCCATTCACCCTCAATGCTTTCATCCGCTAAGGTTTTGAGAATGATCTTAACAGATTGCTTGTAGTTGTCAGGAAGGAACACGCGCAAGTTTTCAGCGATGAGGATTACACGTTCTTTAAGCTCAAGAGATTCGAGGGTTTTAAGCACTTCTTTTTCGAACTGTGGGGATTTGAAAGCGGGATAGGCCTTTTTGATTTCAGAAGAGATTTTTTTCAGGCTCTGAGGGTTGTAAATATTCTTAAATGGCTCCATAAGCTAGATAATTATGCCTGAGAGTGATAAGATCCGTCCATGCTTAACATATCAAATGTATCGAAGATTCTTGGTGGCAAGACGCTTTATTCTAATGCCACTTTTCAAATCAACCCGGGAGAGAAGGTAGGACTTGTAGGACCGAATGGTGCGGGAAAATCTACTTTCTTTCGAATGATTATCGGTGAAGAATCTCCGAACTCTGGGAACATCAGTTTTCCAGAAAAAATGCGGATTGCTTACTTCTCTCAAAACGTGGGTGAGATGGCAGGGAAAACGGCACTTCAAGAAGTTATCGAAGGGGATCCTGAAGTGGGCAAGCTTCAAAAGAAACTTAAAGAATATGAAGAGCGCATGGCAGATTATGAAAATATTACTGAAGATGAGATGAATGATTTGCTGGTTAAGATGGGTGATGCTCAGACGGAGTTCGAAAAGCGCGGCGGGTATGATCTTGAATCTCGTGCTGAAGAAATCCTCACCGGTCTTGGGATTATGCCTGAAGATCATAAAAAGATGTGTGAAGATTTTAGTGGGGGATGGAAAATGCGAATCGCCCTCGCCAAAGTACTGGTGTTAAAACCTGATCTGATCTTAATGGATGAGCCGACTAACTACCTTGATATGGAAACTATCCTGTGGCTTGAAGAGTGGTTAAAGAATTATGAAGGTTCTGTTTTTATGACCACTCACGATCGTTATTTTATGAATAATATTGTGAAAAAAATTATCGAAGTTTCTCACGGACAGGTGACCACTTATTCAGGGAATTACGACTTTTATGAAAAAGAAAGAGAAGTCAGGCTCGAGCAAATTAAGGCCCAATATTCTCGTCAGCAAGCGATGCTTCAAAAAGAACAAGAATTCATTGAGAAGTTTAAGGCCAGAGCTTCCCATGCGGCTCAAGTTCAATCACGTGTTAAGAAACTTGAAAAAATAGATCGAGTAGAACTTCCCCCTGAAGAGCAGTCGATTAATTTTGAGTTCTCAACTCCATCGCGTGGATCAGACGATGTTGTGGTCCTTAAAAATTTAGGGAAGAGTTGGAAAAAGCGAGACGGGAGTGATCATCCGGTTTTTAAAAATCTTTCGGTGACAGTGAACCGCCTTGAAAAAGTCGCTGTCGTCGGAGTGAATGGAGCTGGGAAATCAACACTTCTAAAAATTATTTCAGGGCAGACAGAACCGACTGAAGGGGAATGTAAAATTGGAGCCAGTACCAAGCTCGGTTATTTTAGCCAGTTTTCTTTTGATGTTCTTAAACCAGAGAATACTGTTTTTGATGAAGTCCGTGGAGTTCTTAATGAAGCAAGCGATGGGTATATAAGAAACCTCCTAGCCGCCTTTTTATTTCGTGGAGACGATGTTGAAAAGAAAGTAAAGCATCTCTCTGGGGGAGAAAAGTCTCGTTTGATTTTAGCGGTTCTTCTTTCTCAGAATAATAATCTGCTTGTTCTCGATGAGCCGACAAACCACCTTGATATAAAATCACGAGAAGTTCTGCTTGAGGCCCTTAAAAACTATGAAGGGACTGTTATGATTGTCAGTCACGATAGACACTTTCTAGAAGGGCTCGCTAATAAGGTCTACGAGGTTGATAAAGGGGAGATCCGGGTGCTTCCGAAGACTTATAGTGAGTATCTTCAGCAATAGAATTTTGTAATAATTACAAAATTTTTCTTGAACATTGTTGCGCGTCTCAATTTTGAGTATGATGCTCCAGATCAATAATACAGGAGATTCTATGAAGGCTTTAACGATTTTAGCGGTTTTATTTTCACTGTCGACGACTTTAAGGGCTCAGGATATGAGTCAAATTCAGGCAGAGTTTTCAGAGTATAGAAAAAATATTGTTGGTAAGTCTAAACTTGGTCTTACTGTTGAAGTAGCAAAAAAAATGGCGGCACAGTCCCTTCATTGCTCAGCAGGTGCTTTTGATGTTTACAGGAATTTTGTTATTGATAGCCTGCCTTTAGTTCCGGTTTTTGCTTTTGCTGCTGACGAGATCTTTGCGGGTGTTCATTATGAGCTTCCAGAAAAATATAAAAGCCAAGAATATCTTTTAAAAAGAAAAGAATACCATGCTTTTGTCGAGTATTTAAGAATTAGCTATGAAATTGAAAAAGGAATAGAAGGTCCAAAAGTTACTCTTAAAGATGAGCTTGGCTTTATGCCACTTTTACATGGGTCTAGAAAAGAAACTCCAGCAGTTTTAACATCTTTAATTGCAGGTGGCGCTGTAACTGTAGTTCTTGATATATTTAAAAGTGGTTTTGATTTAATTGCAGATGGTGAACTTGATCGCTACTACTTTTTTCAAAATAGTCATTATTCTTATGCTAATACGAAGCTAAACTTTAATAGAGTCTTTAAAGATCCTAGAAGTAAGTGCACGAAAACATCAATGAAGTTAGCTTTCGTTCTTAGCGAATTAAGGAATCGATAGAGTTATTAATTCAAGACATCTTTTTTAATCGCTTTGAGATGATTTTCGAAGCGATTACTCTCAAAATGAGGTTTGTAATAAGCAGTAATCTCAGTATCTAAGCTTTTTGTATTACATTCTACGATTTTTAATGTTCCCTCTTTTATTTCCTCTGTAATAGAGTTCTCAGGGAGGAAAGCAAAAGAGTTAAATTTAATGAGAGTCTTTTTTATAAGATTAATGTCGTCTATCTCTGCAACTCGAATAGGGTGGACTTTATTATTATTCAACAACTTATAGATTTTAAAATGGAGCTCTGAATCTGAGGTAAAATTAATAAATCTCTGATCTTGAACTACCGAGAGTCCTTTTTTCTTCTCAAGGTCTTGGTACATTTTTTTATTGCAAACGAGTTTGAACTTTTTTGTACCAATTTTATATTCATTATAATTCCCTTTGGGACTCAAAGATCGATTGGTTGAAAAAAGCAAGTCGATTTCATCATTATTAAAAGCGTGTACAAGGAAACTATTTTCTCCTTGA
>JAUHYH010000234.1 GCA_030426585.1 Bacteriovoracia bacterium | reverse complement strand
CGAACTGGATTTGAATGTATGGCTCCGCATCCTACTACGCCACCCTACGGGCACCTTCGGTGTACAAAACTGCTCCTGCAGTTTTTCGAGCGACCCCTATCCCCCCAGAATAGTACGCTACCAGACTGCGCTACGTTCCGACGCTTTCAAAGTGCCTGAAGTATAGATCAAAGAAAATATTTTTTCGAGTTTTTAACATTTCAAAAAAATGCGCTTAGATTCAAGGAGCAACGAACGAAGAGGAAGGAGCGTACATCATAGTACGTAACTGACTCTGAGATGAGATTGCGACGCCGAAGATAAATGCATTTTTGAAGAAATGGAGCGGGCGAAGAGGTTCGAACTCTCGACCCCCAGCTTGGAAGGCTGGTGCTCTACCAACTGAGCTACACCCGCTTAGATTAACGATTCCAATCCTAATGCAAAAAACACAGAATTGATAATTCAAAGTGGTGGCGCGGGATGGATTCGAACCATCGAAGGCATACGCCGTCAGATTTACAGTCTGATCCCTTTGGCCGCTCGGGAACCACGCCAACTTTGAAAATAAAAGTGGAGCTGCTCACAGGAGTCGAACCTGCGACCGTCGGTTTACAAAACCGATGCTCTACCAACTGAGCTAGAGCAGCACACTTTTAATCGTGAAATAAGTTATATTGGAATTTGGGGGGTTTATCAAGCAGAAGGTGAATAGGCCTACTTACAAAATTTATAAGCAGGCCTTTATTTCGCAAAGCAAAATTATCTAATTACGGCCTTTCGGCAAGAATTATTCTCGATCATTCTTCTTTCTGCATTTGTATTTGCAGCAGATACAATGGCACAACGAGAAGGCTTATCAAACTTCACGAGGTATTCTTCAACACCTCTATAAGCCGATCGTGCAGATTTCTTAAACTTTAACTTAACGTTGTACTTGTGATTTACGATTCTCGTATAAGTTCTTGTTTCATAACGTACGCAGTATGAATAAGCTCTCTGCCCACATACGTAAACTCTCCCTCTTCTGTCGCGACAATAAATGAGTCTATAACGAACATCTCGAGCAACACAAATCTGCTCAGTTCCCTGAACCTCTTCTTGCCAAGAAAAAACAGCAGTTTGCTTACGAGTTTCTCCAGAATTACGAGTAATAGTTGTTTCTGTATCACCATTGGGGACATAAAATTTCTCAGTTGATTGCGCAAGCGCAGAAAATGAGATGAAAAATGCGATTAAGCTTAAAAACTTCATAAGTTCTCCTTAGATAATGATCTATCTCTTCAATCTCCATTAGGTGATGAGCTCAGTCAACTAATAATGTTTTACTTAATGCTAAGACTTGAGAAAGCGCTCTAGAGTGACCGCGGTAGCAACTGAAACGTTGAGAGATTCGATTTCACCGGCAGCTTTCAAGGCAATATTATAATCAACACAACGCTCAACAGCATGAGAAAGTCCGGTATCTTCTGAACCCATAATGAAACATTCTTTTGAAGAACGTTCAAAACTACCGTCACTCGCCTCTTCAGAAAGACCGATAATTTTAACGTTTTTGTCAGAAAGTGTTTTCAAAGTTTTGGATAAACTTGGAACTTGAATAAAAGGAACATGTTCAAACGCCCCTGAGGCATTTCGAAAAAAAGAAGGAGTGAGTGAAAAGCTTCCCTTCATCCCAATGATTAAAGCATCAATATTATAAAAAGCTGCTGTTCTTAAAATAGCTCCAGCATTTTGGATATCAGTAACTTGATCAAGTGCAAGCAATGTCACTTTCTCATTTTTTTCTAGGTGATCATAAAGCCAAGCATGACTTTTATACTCTAAACTTTCAGCAACTAAGAGAACCCCAGAAGTAATTTTCTGAAATTTAAAACCAGCTTCTTTATAAAGCTTTTCTGATTGAGTCTGAAAATCATGAGGTTTTAGCTTTCTTACGTTTGCATCAATAGGGGAATATTGCTTTTTATATTCTTGAAGACCTTTATCAGTGGCCAGAACTTCAATAATTTTACGCTTTGGGTTTTTTAGAGCGTGAAAGATACTATGAAAGCCAATGATTAAATCTTTACTCACTTAAAAGCTCTTTAATCTTTGAAAGAATTTCTTCTTTCTTCACACGAACCGATTCACCGGTATCTCTTCTTTGAATCTCAAGAGTTCCGTCATTATTATAATCTCTTTCACCGAGAGTTAATCGAATAGGGAGCCCAAGAAGATCAGCATCTTTAAACATCGCTCCAGGACCTTGTCCTCGATCGTCGAAAAGCACTTCTATACCGTCGTTTTCGAGGTTTTCATAAATTTGAGATCCAAGATTTTTAATCTCATCACTCTTTCCGATCATCGCAAAATAAACATGGAAAGGTGCAATTTGCTTAGGCCAAATAATTCCTTTCTCATCATGGTTTTGCTCAATGGCGGCTGCCATGGTTCTTGTCACACCAATTCCATAACAACCCATCAGTGGATAGATTTGTTTTCCATTACTATCAAGTACGGATGAATCAAGAGCTTTGGTATACTTATCACCAAGTTGGAAAATATGCCCAACTTCAATTCCTCTTTTCATTGAAATCTGATGCTTTCCACAAGGAGTATAATCGCCTTCTTTAGTTAGGCGAACATCTGCTTGCTTGAAGTCCTTCGTATCTCTTTCTGGAACAAGTCCAGTGTAGTGATAATCGGCTTTATTAGCTCCAGCAGTATAAGAGGCTTTTAAATCAATCGCATTATCGTAAATCACCTCAACGTTTTTAACTCCGTGAGGACCGATATAACCTTTCACGAGTCCAAGCTTTTCAAGAGTAGCATCATTCACCATCGTTAAGTGATCACAGCCTAACTCGTTTTTTAATTTTATTTCATTATCCACGATGGCTTTATTATATGTATTTCCATTGCTCGGATCTTTTAATTTATCATATATTTGTGAACTTACTATGTGGTCTATCCATTTCATATTAACATATTCTGGTACTTTATCATCATCAAGATAATTCATTTCAGATGGGTTTTGTAATATACATAATTTATATG
>JAUHYH010000233.1 GCA_030426585.1 Bacteriovoracia bacterium | reverse complement strand
GCAGATGAATTAAGCCGGGTAAATAAAGAGTTTATTTTAAACCTTTTCCCATCAGCAAATATTTATCAAACTTTGTTACCTCTTGAAGCACAAAGAGTTATTGGTCAAGTTGGTCCCGAGACAAAACCTGTAAAAAAGATGCTTGAAGCTATAGGGTTTAAATATACAGAAGAAGTTGATCCTTTTGATGGAGGCCCACATTATCGGTGCCCTTATAAAGAAATTCTTCCTATTAAAATGTTTCGAAAATGTAAGCTAAAAACCGAGTCAGATATTACTGACTCAAAACCTTACCTAATAACATTATCCTTAAATGAATTTAAAGCTTGTCTAGTTGAAGGGAATTACAACCAAAAAGATAATTGTCTTTACATAAAAAATGAAGTTGAAACAGATCTAGAGGAAGTTGGTTCTATCCCGCTTTTTTATTAACAAGATTTTTAGAGTTTGAAAGAACTGCATTCGCCTTTTGATTTTGATTTCTTTGAAAAACTTCAATGAGTTCTTCTGATTTCTTATTTTTATGAAGTGAAAGTTTTTTTCGATTACTAAAAAGAAAGTCCGTTGAACTAGAGTTCGTAAGATCCTCTTCCTCATGCTTAACTGGATTTATTAATAATTCCTCTTCTTTAATCATAGTTTGAAGTTCGAGTTCTAATTGATTCCAGTTTTCTGCCCTGAAACGCTCTTCAATCCACTGGCTTCTTGAAATAAGACCTGAAGCACTTGTTAAGTCCTCATTGGGAATCTCATAATCTGTTGGGTAAAGCTTGAATTCCCGAGAGACACCTTCTATCTCTTCAAATTCAGCAGAATCTACCAGGGCCTCGATCTCATCGAAGCACATAAAATTCATTACATTGTGAGGCTTTACTCTTTCTTCAACCATTTTGGCGCTAACTCCTTGAATTTACGCACTTTTATGACTTATCGGAAGTTTCTCAAAGAACTTGAGTTTTTTTATCGCCCATAGAGCTAACTGCTTGAATTTAGAAAATGATGGACAAATTCTTGGCTGCAAATTATAAATTATTCCTACGAAGATACTGGGGAGTGGCGCAGTTGGTTAGCGCAGTAGACTGTTAATCTATTGGTCGTCGGTTCGAGTCCGACCTTCCCAGCCATCTTTTTTAAATCCCATCACAGATTATTTAATAAGCTTTGCATCTCGTTGGCGGGCATCATATCGCCCTGACTGGCAGCGATCTTTATACCTTTTTCAAAAATCAACTTCGCCTCATCATTTTTATTCATCGATACAAGAGACTTTCCAAGAAGCAAATAAGACTGAGAGTGTTTTTTATTTTGATCAATGGCCTTAGATAAATAGCTTTTCGCCATCTCAAAGTTTTCTTGTATAAAAGCTAATTCTCCCAAACCAAAAATGGCGATAAAGTCATCCGGATCAATTTCAAGAACTTGCTTATACATGCTTTCTTTTCTGCTCCACTCTTCTTTTTGTTTCTTTGCGACTTCTTCGGCGTCTGCAGTTTGTCCAACTTTTTCAAATTCTTTAAGCATGGCCTTTGATTTTTCATCTTCTGCTTTTTCAATCTCTCCAACTTTCATGTAATAAAGCGAGAGGTTTGTGTGTGCCATAATTGAACTCGAATCAATTTCCGAAAGCTTTTTCATCAATTCGATTGCTACTTGATAATTGTCCTCTCTTCCGTAAATAACTCCTAACATTTCATAAGCGTCAGCATAATCATCTTTAGTATTGAGAGCATAATGCAAAAGCTTTTTTGCTTCCTCATTATTTCCTTCATGAAATTTTTCATAGGCCATATCAGACAAAGCTTCTGCCCATTCCTTAGGAGTTTCTTCAAGAACTGGAAAGGTTAACACTTCTCTTGAAATACTATCTCCAAGCTTCATAGAAGAATGATTAATCCTGTTTTCCCTAGGTAAAAGAACTAAGTGATAGTCTTCCCAAGAATCAATATACTCACCCTTCTCAAGGTTATCAGATTTAAGGTTTTTACCTTTTAAAAGACATGGGAAAAGTGCAGCCCCTCGATTGTTAACAATCTTAGCCACGGTTTCTTGTCCGGGAAAACACCCTTTATTTTTGTCATAACAAAAATCAATATATCGAGTTTCGGTAAAGAGCTTCCGATTAATTTTTTCATGGAAACCATGAAATAGCTTTAAAGCATCTCCATTCACTTCTTCTAAATTACTTTTTTCAAAGACTATTTTAGCCCGATAACCATAAAACCAATAGGGGATTTCTTTGTCGTATTCATTATCAAGAGCCTGTTCCCCAACAAGAATTGAGTAGTTTTCAAAAAACTCATTTGTTTCAAATTCTTCAGAAATATGAAAAAGTTCTAACCTTTCTAAAAATCGATCTTTATCCTTTTTTGAAACAATTGCCCAAAAGGTTTGTTCAGACTTCTTATAGAGATAAAAAGCACAGATAAAGGCACCTTTATTAGTTACAAAGACATTCGGTTCACCGAACCCGATTTTCGAAGGAAGTATATTTGTTGTTTGATTAAAGAGGTAGCTCTCCGCTTCTGGTCCGTGAATCTCATAAAAGACAAGGTCCTCTAAAACCTTACCACCAATCAATCTCTCATTTTGTAATAGCATCTATAAAGAAAAAGACTCCCCGCAGCCACAAGTATTTTGGGCATTGGGATTTACAAAGACAAAACCCTTACCATTCAAGCCATCTTGAAAATCGAGGGTGACACCTTTTAGATAGATCGAAGACTTTGGGTCAATAACAACAACAAAACCATCATATTTTTGAATATTGTCTTTATCTTTGATTTCAGAAAACTCAATTTTATAACTAAGACCAGAACATCCACCCCCAACAACAGCGAGCCTTAACCCCTGGCCTTCAGATGGTTTCTCTTTATTTGCAATAACTTTAACTTGTTCTATCGCTTTATCAGTTAACTCAACAACTTCTTGCATTGGTGCTCCATTGTTTTCCCTACTCCCTTTAAGTAGAATACCAGCAAAGACTTGGCAAGCTCTACAAAGGAAGTCCTTATGACACCTACATTATACCATTA
>JAUHYH010000232.1 GCA_030426585.1 Bacteriovoracia bacterium | reverse complement strand
GATTCGCGGCATTGGGTGTTCCTCCTAAAAAAAGAAGGCCATCATCACCTGCAAGATTCGGATCAGGGAAAACAATTACATCACTGCTCATTCCAATGATCCATAAGAAAAGTAATCACAGAAAGTGCTGAGTCCAAGGTTGTTTTGGGTTCTAAGTTTTTAAGATACCGCTCGGGGAACTGAACGAAAGGGGCCACTTCGACAAGATCCGCACTTTGAATGTTAACAGCTTTAGTGACCTCAGAGAGAATAAATAGAGCTTCAGAAGGCTGAAGTCCCCCTGCTTCAGGAGTTCCTGTTGCTGATGCGTATTCAATATCAAAAACATCAATATCAAAGCTAAGATAAATATTTTTAACTCCAAGCTTCTCAAAGTGTTCACGGATTTGTTTTCCAATGTTATGAGCGCCTTTGTCTTTAACTTCTTGGGCCCAAATTTGTTGAATATTAAAAGAACTTTCCCAATGATTTCGATCTTGCCCTGTTGAGCGAATTCCCACTTGAACAAAAGCTTGTGAATCATCCATCAGGTCAATCGTATGACTTGCCCAAGAACCAAAACAATAATCAATCCCAAGCCGTTCTTTTAAAAGATCAGTATGAGCATCAAAATGAAGGATTCCAACTTTTTCTCTTTGGTTTTTAAGCCAAGATTTCGTGAGTGGGAAACTTACTGAGTGATCCCCTCCAAGAGAAAGAACATGGGCATCTGATTGAAAAAGTTTATCTGAAACATACTCAAGTAAACTTAAAGGAGAAACCGGTAGATCTTCGCCTTTATAAAGAGCTTGCTGAACGTTTTTTATGGTTTGATCATTTAAATATTTATCGTGCAGCAAATGAGGAACAACTCTAATATCCCCCAAATCTAAGAAGCGCTTTTCATTAATTTCAAGTAGTGCTTCTCGAATTGCTAAAGGTCCCCAATTTGAGCCTCGCATGATCCCGGCCCCGCAGTCTGAAGGAGCCCCTAAGATCCAAGTCTTGTGTGAGTCCTTATTCTTTAAAGACTCAAGCCATTTCGACTCAACTTTTTCAAAGTCTTTTGTGCTGTAATAGGCTTCAAAGAGTTTTTCTTTTTTGTCTTTGGCGGTATTTACGGTATGAACTCCGTTACCTGGATAAGTAAGAACTTTTTCTAAACTCATTAAATAAACTCTCCCTCTCTAATCTTAGCGGATAGAAAGAGATTTTGGTATTTCTTAAAAAATCCCATTGAATTAAAGCGAGAAAAGTCCTGAATCACCTGTATTTCAAATGAAATAATCTCTTGATCTAGCCCCTCATGAACTCCTGCAATATGAGAGGTCATATGAAGATTAGGAAGTGAAAACTGTTCAATAGGATGAGGTTCCACTTCAAACACATCAAGATAGGCCTTAGCCTGAGGATTTTTTTCAAGAAACGGAATAAGAGCATTCCAGTCGATCAATGGTCCTCTCGCTGAATTAACGATCGTAACGTCACTCTTTAATTGTGAGAGAAAATTCTCATCAATCATATGCCTGTTTTTTGAATTCAAACTACAACACAGGAGAATCGCATCATATTCACTTAACTTAATTGAGGGATTTATATTTTGGTAAGGATCAACCACGTCAACAGTCATTAGAGTTGTTAAAGTCTGCTCAACCAGTTGCCCGATATGACCATATCCATAAACTAAAGCCTTTTGATCTTTAAGAAGCTTCCGTTTAATCATTGATTTATCACGGTTCCATTCCATTTGAGCGGGTTGCTGATTTCTCGCCATTAAATGAGTCACAGTATTTTCTGCAACAGCGGTTGCTCTCAAAGAGTTTCCTAGAACAAGCGGACAGGAAAGCTCTGAAACAAAATCAGGATTAAAATTATCAAAACCTGAATTAGGATGAATGATAAGCTTCACCTTCGTAAGATCAAATTCCTGTAAACGTTCAGGAGTTGTTGAGGTGTTGGTAATGAGAATATCAACATTCGGTCGAAACTCGGATACCCATTCATAGCCTTCTGAAACAAGCTTTTCTCGCTCTAGATTACGAAAATCTTCCGAAAAATAAGGGGAATAATCGACTCGGTGGATAGAAAGTGACATGACATCTCGCATCTGCTATTTAAAAACCTATGATAACAATAAAGTCTAGTAGAGAGATAGAGCTAATGCGCCAAACAGGCAAATTAGCGGCTCAGACATTAGTCCATTTAGAGGATAAGCTCAAAATCGGGATGAGTACCGAAGAGGTTAATACTATTGTCCATGACTTCATGATTGAACATGGGGCAATTCCTGCGACCTTAAATTATCATGGATTTCCAAAGTCTTGTTGCACTTCTCTCAATGAAGTTATCTGCCATGGTATCCCTTCTGAGAAGGATGTTTTAAAAGATGGTGATATCCTCAATGTTGATGTCACTACGATTCTTAATAACTACCACGGTGATACCAATAAAACTTTCTTAATTGGGAATGTTGCTCCAGAAATCGTCAAACTAGTCGAAGTGACAAAGCAGTGCCTTGATGAGGCCATTAATATTGTGAAACCCGGAGCTAGGCTCGGTGATATCGGAGCTATTATCCAAGAAATTGCTCACGGTAATGGTTATTCTGTTGTCCGAGAGTATTGTGGGCATGGGATTGGACGAGAATTTCATGAAGATCCTCAGGTCCTTCACTATGGTAAAAAGGGAACGGGCGTTGAGCTTAAGCCAGGGATGACTTTTACGATTGAACCTATGATCAATATGGGGCATCGTCACTGCGAACTGCTTGATGATGACTGGACTGTTGTGACAAGAGACGGTAAGCCCTCTGCACAGTTCGAGCATACAATTCTTGTGACTGAATCAGGGACAGAAATTTTAACTCTTCCTTAACATGGCCAAGTCGGAACAATCTCTTCAATTCAAAAATAAGAAATACTCTGTTCACTTAGAATTTGATGAAGCTAAAAACCAAATAACTTCTTTGAAGTATAATCCCGAATTTAAAATTAAATCTTCGGTAAATGAGATCGAGGTTCGCCAATCGATTGAAAGTTCTGAACTCAGTTTTGAAGAAAAGTTGA
>JAUHYH010000231.1 GCA_030426585.1 Bacteriovoracia bacterium | reverse complement strand
CAAAAGGTTTAGAGTTACTTTGAAAGGGTGTCTTTGATCTCTTGAGCGAATGAAGGAAGAACATATTGATCTATGTCTTCACCCAGCATCGCAAGTTCTCGAACCAGTGTTGAACTGATCGTGGCATAGTGAGGCTTTGCGAACATACAAATCGATTCAATATCCTTCTCGATACCTCTGTTCCCGGCGGCAAGCTCTAGTTCCATTTGGTAGTCAGAAGTATTTCGAAGACCTCTTAGGAGGAAGTCTGAACCTTTGTCCTTCGCATATCTAATGACCGTTCCAGCATGGTAATCAACTTGAACATTGTTAAGTTTGTAATAAGCGACATAGGCTTCCATCATCCGAACCTTCTGCTCTTCAGTGAAGGGAGAGCTTTTGTGAGGGTTCTCAGCGGCTACCCAGTAGACTTTGTCGAATTTCTGGGCTGCTCTCATCATAATGTCTGCATGGCCCCAGGTGGGTGGATTCGCGCTAATAGCATATACAATGGAAGTACTCATGATCGGGAATATAGCCTGCAGATCGGTGTAATGCAACATTTGCACTGCGTGGCATTGTAAAGATCATTTAGTTAAAAAAAATAAAAAAAAGTTAGTTCTGCCAATGACATTCCAAAATTTATTATTAATAATAGGGGCTCATTACGAAGGAGATGCAATGAGGAAATTTAGCCATATCGCTGCACTAATTAAAAAGAAGAGATTGTCTCACCCTCAAGGACTTTCTCAATCAGACCTGTCTCACCTTCTTGGATACAAGAATGGTCAGTTCATCAGTAATGTTGAGAGAGCACTCTGCAACATTCCATTTAAAATGATGAATAAGGTTTGTGACATTTTACAGATCACTCCTGCTGAAATCAGACAAGCAATGCTTAATGATTACGAGGACACGATCAATGCTTACCTTGCGACGAACCCTGGACTTGAAACAAAAACAGAGGCTTCAAATCTTTCCGCTCCTGTGAACGGTGGGTTTGCTAACACTGGTTTCAACACTCCTTCAGAGCCAACTCAGCAAGAAACAAGCTTCTAATTAAATTTTAAAAATTTGATTAAATAAAAAAGCCCCTTTTTAAAGGGGCTTTTTTATTTCTATTGTATGATGCTTTCTTTGTATTTGGTGTAATCTTCCAGACTTCCCTCAGTTTCCTCTGTATCACTTGCATAACGAGGGCGTTCTTTCTGGCTAATCAGTTCATGAAAAAAGACTTTATCTTCACCTTCAGGCACTGTTTCTGCGATTTCGTCTTTTGGGTGATTTGAGGAAAACTCCGTATCTTTTGGAAAAAATTCAATATTCTTATCAAGCTCTTCTTTCTGCCAAGGCTTTAAAGTTCCCTCAAAGCCTCTAAGCTTTTTAAGTTGGGATTGGTAGTTATCAAAAGTTCGTCTGACTTTCTTGTTAACAACCCCACGAAAGCTATCAAAATAATCTGCACGGGCCTTTAAGTAGCGACCAACGGTTTCAAGGTAGGCGGCAACGACCCCACGAGTAGTGATTGTTGGTTTTTTATTGTTATTACGATTTCGGTTTTTGTTTCTATTTCTGTTCCGACTTCTATTTCGGTTTTGTGAAGAGTTTTTATTGTTATTATCTTGGGCTTGAGGGCGTTGAGTATTTTGGCCATCTGCTCTTTTGGCCTGATTACTAGAATTATTAGGACGATTTTTAGATTGCCCTTTTTGACCTTGAGGACGGCGTTTTCGCTGATGACGTCTTGGCTTTTTCTTAGGTCTATTCTCTTCACTCATGTTTACCTCTTCCTATTCCCCCAATATAATGTAGCAAAATTCGTTATACAAATTGGAGGATATTATGAACAAAGTTAGAGTCACCGTAACAGGCGCTGCCGGGCAAATCGGGTATGCTCTTTTATTCCGAATCGCATCAGGCCAGGCTTTTGGACCTAATACTGAAGTGGAACTCAACCTACTTGAACTTGAAAGGGCACTTCCCGCTCTTGAGGGTGTAGCCATGGAACTTGATGATTGTGCCTTCCCACTTCTTAAGAAAATAACTTGTACATCAGATTTAAAGACTGCTTTTGATGGTTCAAATTGGGCCTTACTAGTTGGATCGGTTCCAAGGAAAGATGGAATGGAAAGAGCTGACCTTTTAAAGATTAATGGGGGGATTTTCACTCAACAAGGAAAAGCGATTAATGATTATGGGGCTAAAGATATCAGAACCTTTGTTGTTGGTAACCCTTGTAACACAAATTGCTTGATTGCTATGAATAATGCTCCTGACGTTCCCAATGATCGCTTCTTTGCCATGACAACTCTTGATGAAAACCGAGCGATCACTCAGCTCGCTAAGAAAGCGGGTGTGAGTACAACGGCCGTGAAGAATATGACGATTTGGGGAAATCACTCTTCAACTCAATACCCTGATTTTTATAATGCTTCGATCAATGGAAAGTCAGCAGCCGATGTGATTGGTGATGAAGCTTGGCTTCAAGGTGAATTTTTATCGACTGTTCAAAAACGTGGTGCTGCGATTATTAAAGCAAGAGGTGCTTCTTCTGCTGCTTCAGCTGCCAATGCGGTTATTGATGGTGTTCGGAATATGACAACTGAAACCAGTGCAGAAGAAACTTATTCAATGTGCCTAAGTTCAAAAGGTGAGTATGGTGTAGACGAAGGACTCATTTTTTCTTTTCCTTGCCGAACTGTTAATGGAAAAGTGACTGTGGTGGAAGGAATTGAACATAATGCTTTTGGAAAAGAAAAATTCAACGCAACTCTTGATGAATTAAGATCAGAAAGAGATACAGTAAAAGCTCAAGGCCTCATTTAATGAATCGTAAAAGTATTGAAGATTTTCATAATCAGGATTTTGATAATTTAAAAGAAGGGGATGTCATTCTTGATGTTAGAACACCTGAGGAATATCAAGATTCTCGAATCCCTGGAAGTATTAATATTCCTCATGATCAAATCAGAGAACGTCATTATGAGTTGAATGGGTACAAAAGAGTTTTTATCCACTGTAAACGTGGGGGAAGAGCTCAGGTTGCGTGGGCAGCTCTTGAAGAAGTAAATCCAGAGTATGAGCTTGTTTGTATTAGCGATGGTGG
>JAUHYH010000230.1 GCA_030426585.1 Bacteriovoracia bacterium | reverse complement strand
CCCATCTTGGTTGCCATTCCTTTTATGATTACCTTTTTAGTTCTCTCAATTAGATCCAGCCTTTCTGGGTTCGAAGTTTTTTCTTTCATTGTTTTTGGTCTTCTCTACTGGACACTTATTGAATATGTACTCCACCGCTACTTCTTTCACTTCGTATCAGAATCTCCTTTTTTAAAAAAGATCATTTATATCGCTCATGGGAATCATCATGATATCCCTGACGACAAATACAGAAGTCTTATGCCTCCCGTTCCGGCTTTTATCTATGGTGTACTCATTTGGCTTTCTTTAAGAACCTTTCTCAGTGTCGAACAATGCTACCCTGCGATTTTAGGTGTTATTATTGGTTACCAGTCTTACGATTATCTTCACTACAGTTTTCATCAAAAATTCTACAAAAATAAAATCTGGAGAAAACTTAGAAACTACCACCTTGCCCACCACTCCAATGGGAATATTAAATACGGAGTTTCTTCTCCTCTTTGGGATCTTGTTTTAGGAACAAAGGGCAAGAAATGAGTTTTCACAAAAGTACCGAGCCAGATTTTCATATTGCACGAAAAAAAGAAATGATTTCTAAATATGGAGATCAAATTTCGAAACTGAGAGGGCATAACCCTTTTTCCGCATTTATTATTTTTGGTCTAGTTCTCACTCAAATCACAGTAGCGCTCTATATGCAGCTCTTCCCTATTTGGTTGGTGATTATTTTTGCTTACATTTTTGGTGCTTTTCTTAATCACGCTCTTTACGTTTTCTCTCATGAATCAACTCATAATTTAGTTTTCAAAAAAGCCAAGTGGAATCGATTTGCAGGCATTTTTTGTGACACACCACTTGTTTTCCCTGGGGCTATGGCCTTTAGGAAATACCACCTCATGCACCACGCACACATGGGAGATCATTCAAAGGACACTGATATCTGTTCTGAGGAGGAAGCAAAACTTGTTGGCAAAACACCATTAAAGAAGACTCTTTGGGTTTTTCTTTTAGGTTTTTCTCAAGCAATGCGACCTTTAAGACTTAAAAATGATGATTTTTGGGACAAATGGATTCTCATAAACCTCTTCTATGTTATTTCAATCGTTTGCTTAATAGCTTACGCCGCAGGAGTAAACGCGATCATCTATCTTTTATTATCCACTGTTTTTGGTTTGGGCCTTCATCCTCTTGGCGGGCGCTGGATAGCAGAGCACTATCAACTGGATGACTCAAAACAAGAGACTTACTCTTATTATGGCCCCATTAATAAAATTATGTTCAATATTGGCCACCATACGGAACATCACGACTTTATGAATATTCCTTGGGACAACCTTCCAGAGTTAAGAAAAATTTCTCCCGAATATTATAACAACCTAGAACAGCACCACTCTTATTCTCAAGTGCTGAAAAAATTTATCTTTGAAAAAGACATTGATCTTTTTAGAAGAACAATTAGATCTCAAGCCGAATAGGAGGTTAAAGCAAAATAGATCGCAAGAGCACCAAAAATAATCCATGCTTCAATTGCGTACATTCTTCTTTGCATAAAAAACTCATGAGAAACATCTTTTGCTTTTTTCCACATTGGCCCCTTACTTCCCTCTACTTTGTAGACGAAAAAAACCATATACAATGCACTCAAGAAACCTGTGATCAGGTTTATATAAATGAAATAGTGAAAAATCGTTTTTAGCTGGTCCATATGAATCCTTTATCTGATTTTACTTATACTCTAATCAAATACCGACCGCAACTGCGCTATTACCCAAGAGTCATCGCTTATTATATTAAATTTGCCTTATTTGAGCCCTTCCGCTGGTTAGAGCTTTTGTTTTTTAGGAACAAAGTTAAAAATTATCAATTTAATAAAGACCCTATTTTTATTTTAGGCTATTACCGCTCTGGAACCACTCACTTGCAAGAGGTTCTCTTGCAGGACAAAAGCTTTGGTTATTTGAATTTTTACCAAACGTTTTTCTCAGTCGGATTTTTATGCTCTGAAAAAGTCCTAAAACCCGTTTGCAACTTCATTATTAAACTTACGGGTTTCAAGCACCCTGCTCACAATATCCCCTTTCATTTTGCTCTTCCGGGTGAAGAAGATGTCGGCATGGTATCTTCTGGCTTTAAGCTCGCCTCAAATTGGGGACAGGTTTATCCAAAATACTTTAAACATTACTTTAAAAGAACTGTCTTTTTTGATGATATTTCTGATGATGATTATCAAAGCTTTAAGACTGAGTTTAAGAACTATATTACCCGTATTTCTATGGCGAATGGAGACAAGCCGTTGCTTCTTAAAAGCCCTCCTCAAACAGGAAGGATCAAGTTTCTCAAAGAAGTTTTTCCCAACGCTAAGTTTATTTATATTCGAAGAAACCCTTATCATGTTTTCAAATCCAACCTTAAGCTTTGGAAATCATTTTATGGGCAACATCTTCATGAAATTCCACAAACTGAAATTGAAGAGAATATCCTATGGAGCTTTGATAAATCACTTGAGTCTTACGAACAGATGAAACAAAAAATCAATTCCAATGAACTCTATGAAGTCTCCTATGAAGACTTTTTGAGTAACCCCTTGGAGGAACTAGAGAAAATTTATAACACCCTTGAAATTCCAGGGTTTGAACAAAACCGTGAAAAATTTAAAACCTACCTTGGGCAGAAACACGGCCAGAATCGAGCTAAATATGATTTTAGCGAGGAAAGTTTAAAAAAGGTTGAAAACCGCTGGGCCAAATGGATAAAGGCTGGCAACTATCAAAGACCTTAGGGCCGAAACAATGCATTATAACCACGTAATTCTTTCATTAATTGTCATACATCAATGCTCAGAACCTCAAGATCCTCTATATAATGGTATCGTGAAGTACGAGGAGAACTTTTGCTAGATTTATTGGAATCCCACATTCTTATCCTGTGGCTAGGTCTTATAACTACAATGACCTTACGATACGTCGCTTTCACGACTCTCCCTTACGGATATTTTTATAAGTTTTCCTTTAAAAAATGGAAAAACAAATTTATTCAAAACCGTCTTCCTTCAAAAGAAATGATTCATCATGAAATTAAGTACTCTTTGATTTCAGTTGTTGTGATTGCCTTC
>JAUHYH010000229.1 GCA_030426585.1 Bacteriovoracia bacterium | reverse complement strand
AAGTCAATGTGGACCAGCGGAGAAAAGGGCGAACTCCCTTTTCTTTGGGTTACCGGTGATGCCACTCACGAAGCTCAAATTGTTTGTGACAAGATTGATAAACTTCGCAATGAGGGACAATCTCTTAAAGAGATGGCGATTCTTTACCGAAGCAACACTCAAACACCGCCATTCGAGGATCAATTACGATTAAATCAAATCCCCTACCGAATCCTGGGGGGCCAAAAACTTTATGAAAGAAAAGAAGTGAAAGACATCATCGCTTACCTTTCGACGATTCAAAATCCCTTTAATGATATTGCGGTCAGAAGAATTCTCAATGTTCCAGCACGAGGGATAGGGGCCCAAACTTTAAAAAAATACCTCAGTATTTCAGAACAGATGAATACCAACCTCTATAAGGCCATGAACAAGGAAGCCTATAACCAAGGCGATATCAAGGTTTCGAACTTTCTTGAGCTGATACAGGGACTCAAGGAAAACTTTAAATCATTGAGCCTTTCTGAAGCTGTTCAAAAAGTCATCGATGCGACTCAATATGAAAACTATATTGAACAATTCTACGAGGGAACAAAACAAGTCGAAATGAGAAAGAACTCACTCTACTTGCTTTTAGAATCCGCGAAACGTTTCGAAACTCAAAAAAACATCCCTCCGACTTTAAAGAATTTCTTAGAGTTCATCCTACTTGTGGATAATCAAGATTCTAAAGAAGATGAAAAAGAAGAAAAGAATGAAATCACTTTAATGACCCTGCATTCTTCAAAGGGTTTAGAGTTTGATAATGTCTTTCTGGTTGGAATGGAAGAAGAGCTTCTTCCTCATAAAAAGACGATTACTCAGAATGAAGATATCAGCGAAGAAAGAAGACTTTGTTATGTCGGTATCACACGAGCAAGAAAAAATCTTATTATGACTTATTGTAAAGAAAGAAAACTTTATAATAAAAACTCAAAAAGATCTCCTTCTCGTTTTTTGATAGAACATAAAGAGCTTTATACCGAACAGGATAGAACTGGTTTTGGGCATATGACAGTTGAAGAGGCTGATGCTTATAAGGCCCAAGTATTTTCTGATATTTTAAGTGCGCTTGATTAATTATCTTTATTAAAATAATTCCATAATCTCATAAATACGTTTGTACTTTTCGAGTCTTTCTTTTCCTCAGGAACTTTACTCAGCTCAGGTTCTTTTGGAATTGGAACAATCTCAACTTTCTTTTGAAGTTCTCTATCCGCCTGCATTTTTGCGTAATCTTCATTTTCCTTCATCTTATTTAAGATTTCAGTTGTTGCTTCTTTCCAAATATCGTTAGCATAGTCTTCTTTAACTTTTTTACCGGAATGAGGGTCATAATTGACATCTCCGTTGTATCTTTGCAGGGCCTTCTTATAAAGATATTCCTTATCCCAAATGAGCTTTCCCTCATTATCAGGAGTACATTTTCTCCCCGGAGCTAAACGACATTCAAAGGCTAAATAGGTCTTTAAAAGAATACTTCCATAGGTAATGCTGGCTAGCATATGATCTTTAAAATATTCTTTTAAAGTTGCTATCGCTTTGGGGTGGATCGCATTATGCCCACCTGAACTTCTATAATAAAGTCGATCAGTATAAATTTCATCGATTAAAGGAATCTCTTCTCCGCTTACAGATTTCATACAATCAATACCATTAAGGTTGTACGCAATTGCATCTTTATCTGCTTCATTAGGAATTGTGCCTGTTTGCATCGCAATTTCACCAAAGGCAATCTGTGTGAACTGAGTTAGGCCAACAGCCCCTCTGAAACTTTCAGCCACAGGAGAGAAAAATGATTCTTTATGAATAAGAGCTGTGAGTATCGTTGGATCAACATCAAAGCAAGTTCTAGCGGCCATAATATAGTCTGCAATTTTTTGAGCTTTTTCTTTTAAGTATATTTCTTGCTCGGCTGCATTTGCCTCGCTATAGGCATACTCCCAATTAGCAGGATAAGTAGAACCTTTTTTATCAATATCGTATTTCATTACAAGATAAGGAGCGGCTTTTACTCTTTCACTAAAAGCTGATCTTCCTATAACCTTCCTTGGCTCCGGCGGAATATCACCATTCTTTTTAATGACATAGTTATCTGCTGAATCAACATATCGATTCATGACTTCTAAAATATAATCATCCAGGAGGTATTTAAGAGAAACTTCGGATACATGATACCTCGACTTCTCGCTGTACTGACCCTTGAAAACACGAAAGTCTTCCTCGATATATCGAGTTTCAAAAATCCCAAATCCGTAGACACATGAAATTGAGTTAATCAGAAGTATAAATGTGAATAGTTCCCCAACTAAGAATCGCATCGGGGATAAGATAGCACAGAATAAGACGCACGGCGCAACTTATTTAAGTGCTTGTAATTATTTCAGGAATCTTCCCCTGAGAAGCTAAAAAAGAGGAAGAAATGAACAAAATTAAGCAAAAATGTGAGTGCATACAAGCAAATCAAGGGCGGCGTAATAAGAGCAAGCGAGTATTCCAGTGCCACTACAATGCAACTGAAACTAAGAAGCGTACAAAAATGGCGTAACCTATCGAAATTAATCAGCTCTTTCCAAGACTGGCTTAAAAACTGAATAATGAGAAAACCTGAAAGGGTTAAGATGGCTTGGATCGCAAAAGTAAGATTGGCGGAAGTCCCCATCTACCTATTATAAGTGGTTTTGAGGTTGATTTACTGAGGGTGAGGAATTTACCTGCTAGAGCTATTGAATCTCTTTTTTAAAGGACTCTTCGTCGAGATAAGACACCATTGAGTCCCGTTTCTCGGCTTTTTTGTCATCACTTTTATTTTTCGGATTGATAAGGTCCAGATTCACAAATTTGCTCAAATTCTCGCGAATAGAAGCCAATGGTGGCTTTCTGAGCAGCTCTTTAATGTTCTTATCAAAGTTCATTTCTTGATCTCCATATCTTCTTCTCCACCATTCCATAGTGGAGGTATTATGATAAGGAGACCAAACAAAACAAGTCAAACACAGATATTAACAAGATGTTATTTGTAAGACTTTTAAAAGACTTTCTTGCTTAGAAAACATCTCCAAATATTCATCTTCTGAGTCGCTCTTAAGCGTGATCCCT
>JAUHYH010000228.1 GCA_030426585.1 Bacteriovoracia bacterium | reverse complement strand
TTGCTTGCAAAAACAAACCCGATTCGAGAGAGAATAGATCGGCAAGCTTATCTTAAGCTTGAAGACTATGGTCTTTTAGAATCAGACTTGAATGAAACTTTTCATTGCGGAGAATACCTTGGTTTAGGTAAGGCTAAGCTTTCTGAAATTCTTAACCACATGGAGCAAGTGTATACCAAAAGTCTTGGTATTGAATTTATGCATGTCCAAAACACGGAAATGCGACGATGGTTCCGTGATCGAATTGAAAAAGATAAAGGTCTCGTTAACTTTCCTCAAGAAAAGAAAAAGCGTATCCTCGAAAAACTTAATGAATCAGTCGTTTTTGAAAACTTTTTAAATACAAAATACGTTGGCCAAAAACGTTTCTCACTTGAGGGTGGTGAAAATACGATTCCTGCACTTGATGCCATTATCAATCAAGCTGGTGAAAATGGAGTTGAAGAAGTTGTTATTGGGATGGCCCATAGGGGGAGACTCAATGTTCTCGCCAATACCCTTGGCAAAACTTATGAATACATTTTTGATGAATTTGAAGGGAATATTGATCCCAATGCAATCTACGGTGATGGGGATGTAAAATACCATCTTGGTTTTACTTCAAAAGTAAAAACCCGTTCAGGCAAAGACATGTTCCTAAAGTTAATGCCTAACCCGTCACACTTAGAAGCCGTTGGTCCTGTTGTTCAGGGATATTGTCGCGCTCAGAGTGATATTCTCTACAAAGAGAATACAGACAAAGTTCTCCCGATCATTATTCACGGTGATGCTGCAGTTGCCGGGCAAGGGATTGTTTATGAATCAATCCAAATGTCACGCCTGCCTGGTTATAATGTTGGGGGGACGATTCATTTCGTTATCAATAACCAAATTGGTTTCACCACAAATTTTGCAGATGCGAGAAGTTCTTCATATTGTACAAGTGTAGCGAGAGTAATTAACGTTCCTGTGATTCATGTGAATGGAGATGATGCGGAAGCGGTTGTTTATGCCGTTGAACTTGCTACTGAATTTAGACAAAAATTTAATCAAGACATTTTTGTGGATATGGTTTGTTACCGAAGACATGGTCACAATGAAGGGGATGAGCCTAAATTTACTCAACCTAAGATGTACGGGATCATTGCGAAACACCCAACTCCAAGAGAGATTTATCTTCACAAACTCATTGAAGGGAAGTCGATTGATGCGAGTCTTGCAAAAGAGATGGAAGATAAGTTTAAAGAACTGCTTCAAAACCGTTTCAATATGGTGAAGCAAAAAGAAGTGAAGTATACGCCTCAAGAACCAGACCAAGACTGGAAAGATCTCAAGCGAGCGACTGAAGAAGATTTTGAATACTCTCCTCAAACGGGAGTTGATAGGAAACGACTTGAAAAAGTTCTTAAGGCCCTTACGACAATACCGGATGATATTTCACCTTTCAGAAAAGCTAAGAAGATCTTAGAAGATCGAAAAAAGCGTTGGGAAGAAGACAATCTTGATTGGGCCATGGGGGAACTCTTGGGTTATGGTTCTTTGTTAATCGATGGTATTGGGATTCGAATGAGTGGGCAGGATTGTATCCGAGGAACTTTTTCGCATCGTCATGCCGGAGTTCTGGACGAGAGTGGAGAAAAAATTCACTTTAATCTTGATCATATCACTGAAGATCAAGCCCGTTTCAGAGTTTATAACTCTTTGTTATCCGAATATGCAGTTCTTGGATTTGAATTTGGGTATTCGCTAGGAAGACCAACTGATATTAATATTTGGGAAGCTCAGTTTGGAGATTTTTGTAATGGCGCCCAAACTATTTTTGATCAGTTCATTTCAAGTGGTGAATCTAAGTGGAATAGAATGAGTGGGTTACTTGTTTATCTTCCTCATGGTTATGAGGGACAAGGTCCAGAGCATTCAAGTGCTAGAGTGGAGAGATTCCTTCAATTGGCAGCGGGAAAGAATATGATTGTTGCGAATTGTACGACTCCAGCTAACTTCTTTCACCTGTTAAGAAGACATATTACTTGGAACTTTAGAAAGCCGGTCATTCTTTTTACTCCTAAATCGTTGTTGAGGCATCCGGAATGTGTTTCAAAAGTTGAGGAACTCGAAAAAGGAAGTTTTCAAGAGATCATCCCTGATGAAAAAGTTGATGCGAAAAATGCAAAACGATTATTGATGTGTACTGGAAAAGTTTATTACGATCTTAAAAAGTACAGAGATGAAAATAATATTACTGACATTGCAATTGTCAGGTTAGAGCAGCTTTATCCGATGGCCATGAAAAAACTGAATTCACTTCTTAAACAGTATGAGAAGAGTGAAAAAGTTTGGGTTCAAGAAGAACCAAAAAATATGGGAGCTTGGACCTACCTGCTAAGATTTGAAGAATTTCAGGACTTCAAGCTCATTAGCCGTCGATCTAGTGCAAGTCCTGCGACAGGTTATGCGAAAGTTCATAAAGAAGAACAAGAGAAAATTGTAAGTTTAAGTTTTGAATAAAAGGAAACGGTATGAGTAACGAAATTAAAATCCCTTCAGTTGGTGAATCCATTACGGAAGTGACAATTGCAACTTGGATGAAAAGTAATGGAGACTTTGTCGATCTCGATGAACCAATTGTTGAAATCGAGTCAGATAAAGCATCAATGGAGCTCCCTTCACCTCAAGCCGGAATATTAAATATTACAATTGAAGAAGGGGATACAGTGGATGTTGGATCGATTATTGGTAGTATTACACCTGGTGAAAAACCAGCAGGCCAGGAATCGGGAGCCGGGAGTCAGGCATCCGGTACCGGTTCCAGTGATCAGACTCCGGCACCGGACTCCGGAAGCCCGACTCCAGACTCCCGGTCTGACGTCGCCTCCCCAGCAGCTAGAAAAATCATGGCAGAAAATGGAGTTGATACTTCTCAAGTTACAGGAACTGGTAAAGATGGTCGCATAACGAAGGCTGATGCTTTAGAAGCCAAGAGTTCTCCGGCACCGAAGTCAGCCCCAAGTTCACAACCAGCACCTGCACTAAGCGGAGAGAGAGAAGTTTCTCGGAAGAAAATGAGTGCTCTTCGTAAAACTATTGCGAAAAGACTTGTAACGGCGAAACAAACGACCGCCATGCTTACGACGTTTAATGAAATT
>JAUHYH010000045.1 GCA_030426585.1 Bacteriovoracia bacterium | reverse complement strand
ATCATTTTTTGCTGTAACCCTGCGACGCTTATTCTCAAAGATGATCGCAAGGCTTTGGAGTATGGAATCAAAGGCTCAAAGTTTTTTACACGATCAATGGCTAATTACTACTGGACAGAGAAACGCCATGTTGGAGCCGTCAGGGCCCCAAGAGGCAATCCAAGCGATAACGAAATTGAAATGTTAAAAAAACATAGAAATACTCCTGGTTCTCAGTTATCTGTTGTTTTTGGTGACCCCGCATCTGCGAGAGAAACCATCCAACGTTTTGTTGATGTCGGTGCTGACGAGCTTATCTTTGTTATTCAGTCTGGAACGATTCCTCATGAGATCATCATGGAGTCTATTAAAACGATTGGAGAGGAAGTTATTCCTTATTTCAAATAATGGACTTCTCAGATAAGAAACTTCATTACAGAACCTCTACAAAACCTCAGAAATGGAAAGAAACTCTTTATCGGTATTTTCTTAATACCTTTGGATTTATTTTTAGAGCTTTATTAAAAAGACGATTTTATAATATTGAAGTTTCAGGTAGAGAAAATTTAAAAGATGGCCCCTACCTCCTTCTTATGAACCATAGCTCTCCACTAGACCCCCTACTCATTACTTTTTTCGGTGGTGTTCCCTTGCATTTTCTGATTTCAGAAAGTTATATGCAGCAAGGGCTGGGATCATTTATAGGAAGCATTACTGGTCAAATAACAAAAAGAAAACTTGATATGGATACTAGCTCCATAAAGCTTATGAAAGAATGGGTGAAGGTTGGAGGGAATGTTGCTCTCTTTCCAGAAGGGGCTTTTAGCTGGGACGGGAAACCGGGACCGATTCTTCCAGGCTTAGACCAACTTATTAGAATGCTCGATATTCCTGTTGTTTGTGTCAATCTTCAGAATGGCGATAAAATAAAACCTGCGTGGGCAAACTTTTATAGAAAAACCTCAATTAAAATAAATATCCATCCTCCAAAAAAGTTCGAACCCCACAACGAAATTGTCCAATACATCAAAAACAAAATATTTGAAGGTTCTTATGAAGCGAGTGCTGATGGTACTGATCTTGCCTCAGGTCTTTCTCGGTTTTTGAGATATTGCCCTGAATGCCAAAGTGATAATACTCTCAAAGAGAATGGAAATTTTATTAAGTGTGAAAGTTGTCAGGCAGAGTGGGAAGTAAAACCAGATAATACTCTCTTCGGTAAAGAAAAAAGTTCAATTAATGACCTTATAGATCTAGTAAAAAAACGAGATCTCGAAAATAAATATCATAGCCTTAATAAAGTTAATATTTTTGACATCAAATCGAAGGATTGGGTTTTTCTTGAACGAGGAAAACTTAAAATCACCAAAGATAAAGTTCAAGTCGGAAATAAAGAAGTTCCTGTCTCTGAAATCCTTAATCATTCGATGGACTGGGGTGATATTGTTCTCTTGAGAACAAAAAAAGGACGTTATGCGATTCAGGCTTGTAAGGATAGTCGTTTGTTTATAACCCAAACTCTTGATAAGGTTGTTCATGTTAACGTTTAAGCAACTTCATACTGAAGAAGAATTCAATATTTATAGCCAGAGCTATCAAGAATGCCTAGGTGAAGGACCAATTTCAAAAACGAAAGGAATGCCTTTTGATTACTTTCAAAGATCTTATGTTATTGGAGTTTTTGATAATGAAAAAATGGTAGCTGGGTATACCCTGGGATTTGACGTTCCCTTAAGGCTACCTACTTTTGTTCCAAGAGAAGAAAACATTCTATCACCTCATGAGATCTTTAAATGGGAAGAATGTTGCGAAATTGTATGTATGTGGAAGAAGAAAGAACAAGTTTCGAAATTTTTTGTTTTTAGATACTTTTGGCCACATATCCTTTCTAAAACTCTTGAATCAAATAAACTGTTTATCCTAGGGCACGACCAAAATGCTCGTCTCGATAAGCATTATGGAATTTTTGGACCTGTGTCACTCTATTCAGGTCCTTCAACGATAGGGCTTCCCTCTCATCTTTTCTTTTATACGCGGGGAAAAGTTCGATTGCTAAAGTATTTCTCATTACTTCGTTCTTTTTTTCACAAAGACTTTAAATCAAGATAAATATTGCCTTTGGGACTTAGTGAAACATTATGATTAAAGGTTTTAAGGCTAGGGCCTGTAATTTCAAAGTCAAAGTTCTGAAATAAAAATCCAAAAATACTTTTCATTTGTTGAGTCGATAGATTGGCTCCGATACATTTTCGAGGTCCTCCCCCAAAAGGAAGATAAGTAAAATCACGTTCATAGTTTTTTCCCTCAAAGCGCTCTGGATAAAACTTTAAAGGCTCATTCCAGTATTTCTCGCAACGATGCATAACCCAAGGTGAAAAGGCGATCATATCACCTTTTTTGAGTTCAAACTCACCCAGCTTGCAGTCTTCTTTTGCAATTCGTGGAAACAGAGGAATCGTTGGGTAAAGTCTTAAACTTTCTTTAAGAACTAAATCAAGCAAAGAAGATTCATCGCCTTGATTTAAACTCCTGACTTCTTTCTTTAGCTTTAATATGTAATCAGGATTATCTCTTAAAAGCAAAAGAGTGAAATTAATTGAATTCGCTGTACTCTCATGACCAGCAATAAACAAAGTAAGAACATGATCGCAAATCGTTTCTTCAAGAAACCCTGCCTCATGCATTCTTTTTATCATATTAGGATTATTTGATTTCAAACAATCTTCCATCAGTTCTCTAGCAAATCCTCTAAGACCAACCACTGCTTTTCGAGCTCTCTTATAAAAAGGAGTTGGTGTCCAAAGTGGAAGCTTAATGAAAGATTTTTGCTGACGACCAAGATAGTTATCATAGTCATGGAACCAAGTTCTAATCTCTTCATGCTTCTCAGTAAGTTTATAATTGAAGAGAATTTGACAGATTGTCCTCATCGTAAGCTTATTAATTTCATCTGTGAAGTTTACCTTTGATTCTAATCGCCATTTCTCACCAAGGATTTTCAACTCTTCCGCTAGAACACTTTGGATGTGCTCTTGATTATGTCTAGTGAATTCTAGGTTTAAAACCTTTCTTTCCTTAACCCACTTCTGGCCATCACTCGTTAAGAGACCAAGTCCAATAACTTCTTGAAATAACTTGAAACCTACCCCCTTCTCAAAGGCTAAGTGATTTTCAACAAGAACATGCTTGATTAAATCTGGTCGTCTAATAAAACATTTTAGATTTTCAAGCTTGATTGCAAAAACGTCCCCAAAGTCTACGTGTAAGGACTCTAACTCTCTTAAAAGATTCTTTTTAAGTCTTCGGACTCTAACCAGAAGATGAAAAAAAGGAATTTGTGTAATATTCTTTGGCATATCTGTGCTCACTTGCGATACCCTATAAACAAAGATTAATGACAATATAATAAGAGATTTGAAGTGAAATGGCTTGATCAGTTTTTAGGTATTGGCTTAAAAAAACCAAAAACAGTTCTAATTTTCTGTTTAGCTTTTCTATTACTCTCTCTTTATGGGTTAAAGGATTTTAGTTCCAATTTTACTGCCCGAATTTGGCACAAAAAAGATTCCGTAGAAATTCTAAATTTAAATCAATTTGAAAGACAATTTGGAGGAGATGAGATTTTTCTCTTAGGTATTGATTATCAAAAGAATATTTTTAATGAAGAAATTCTTAATGATATTAGAAGTATTTCTGAATCGTTATGGAAACTTCCTTTAGTCTTACGAGTCGACTCTTTTGCTAATGTAAACCATATAAAATACACAGAAGAAGAGATTGATATAAAACCTCTTATTCCTGAAGAGATTATCGATACTTTAGAGATCGAAAAAAATTCTGACAGCATTAAAGAAATACAAAATACAATCATAAATAAAGACAAGAATTTTATTCTTTACTCAATCAAAATTATCCCTTCTTTTGGTGAAAACCCTAATTATGATCCTTTTATTAAAGCTCTTAAACAATTTCTTTCTGAACAAAAGGGACTTAATAAAAGATACTCTTTTTTAGGTTCCGTTGCCGTAGCCAATGCCTTCAAAGAAATTTCCGAAAGTGACAGTAAAAACCTTCTTCCAATCATGTTTATACTGATTATTTTAATTCTAGGATTTTATTTTAGATCTTTCTTGGGAGTTATGGCCCCATTGATTATCATTTTTTTTACTCTTGGTGAGTCCTTCGGTTTTTTATCTTTTATGGGTTATGAGTTCAATAGCATTCTAGGAGCTATACCTGGAGTTCTACTCGGAATATGTATCGCCGACTCTATCCATATTCTGACGAGCTTTTATCAGCAACGAAACCTCGGAAAAGACAAAAAAGAGGCAATGAAATTTTCCTTGCAAAAAAATCTTATCCCTACCCTTTTAACAACAATTACAACCGCTTTAAGCTTTTTATCAATTTCCTATACGGAACTCGTTCCCATTAACCATTTGGGCATTGTCGCTTTTTATGGAACTCTTCTTGCTTGGATTAATAGCTATCTTTTAATACCAAGTCTCATGATGATTCTCACTAAAAGCTCATCTCCAAGCAAAATGAAAAGCTTCCTTCGTTTAGATCCTACAAATTTTATTCTAAAAAATAATAGAAAAATTATTTCAATCACTTTCCTGTTGAGTTGTCTTTGTGGTTATTTATGTTTCTTTAATGAAGCTAACTCAGACCCCCTTCAATACTTCTCTCCGAAAACTAAAATTCGAAAAGACTTTGAATACGCAGAAGGTTTCTTTGAAACAGTCCGTTCGGTCAATATCGTTATTGACTCAGGGGAGATTGATGGTGCAAAAGACCCTACCTTTCTAAAAAAAGTCGAATCTTTTAACAATGAAGTAGAAAACCTTCCTTACGTCACAAAAGTTCGTTCTGTCTTAGATATTATAAAATCTTTAAATAAAAATCTCACTGACCAACGTCCTGAAAGTGAAGTAATTCCTCCGACAAAGTCACACGTTGCGGAGTACTTACTGCTTTACTCTCTTGGAACAGACTCAGGACTTGGATTGGATAATAGAATCAGTAACGATAATCGTTTTTTAAACATTCAAGTGAATTGGATTGTAAAAGATACCAATGACTCTCTAAAAAAGAACCAAGAAATCCTTAGTATTGCCCGACAGAATGGTCTGAATGCTCATGCAGGAGGGACTTTCAGCGTTTACGCGGGTGTTAATGACAAGGTTGTTAAATCCTTCTTTGAATCTCTGCTTTTGGCGATTTTCTCGGTTAGTGTTGTTGTTTTTTGTGTTTTTCGTAATTTTTTCTACGCCTTTCTCGCTATGCTTCCCAATTTTGTCCCTTTACTCTTTGTTGGTGCCTACACCGCACTTACAAAAACTTATATCGATGTTGGTTCAAGTATTGTGTTTGCCATTTGCCTCGGAATTGCGATCGACGACACTATTCACTTTATGATTCATTATATTAATAACTACAAAGAACTCGGTGATGTGAAAAAATCACTTCAAAAAACTTTTAGCTCTTCTGGTGAAGCTATCCTTTTAACGACTTTTGTCCTTGTTGTTGGTTTTGGAAGTTTTATTTTTGCTGACTTTTTACCCAATCAGAAATTTGGGGTCCTTTCTTCTATGGTTTTGATTATCGCTCTTGTTACTGACTTGTTATTTCTTCCTGCAATTTTAAGTTTTGTAAAAAGTAAAAAAGAATGAACCCCTCTAAGAAACGATCATTGCTTTTTTTGATAGTGAAAGTACTTGTACTTCAAACATTTTTTGTCTTTACTTCTAAATATGGTCCTCAAGGCTATGGACAGCACTTTTTCGCCCTCGGAGTCGTCCTAACTCTTATTAATTATTTTCTTGTAAAAGAAATTATTCAGGCTAAGCATTATGCCTTGATGGCCGCTATCTTCTTTTTCTCAGGCTTTATCCTAGATACTGTGCTTATCAATTTGGGAATCCTTGGTATAGGCTCAACCTTTCCACCGATCTGGTTCCCCACTCTCTGGCTTATTTTTCTTTGTTATTACGGCGATGTTTTTAGGAAGATGTTAGACTTCCCTATTTGGTTGATGGCGATTCTGGGAAGCCTTGGGGGAAGTCTTGCTTACCAACGGGGGCTTATTCATACTAATGCAAACTTAAGCCCTTTATTTTACCCAATTATTGCTCTTATTTGGGCAGGCTTTATGCCTTTTTCACTTTTACTCTTCCGAAAGTTTCGTGAGAGTAAACTCTCCAGTCAAAATCAATAACGTTGATAGGGACCTATTTCTTCCTCAGTAACACACAAAAAACCATATTTTCAAAATACCCCAACGCTCAAGGAAAACGACCTTGAGAAAGTAAGGCATAGATAAACTATTCCGAGCTTTCGAAAGGGAGTTTGACGTAGATGGTTGGGGTATTTTGGAAATATGGTGGGCGTTGACAGGATCGAACTGCCGACACTCAGGCTTATGGGCACCTGAGTCATTTTCACTTTATGGAAGAACTTTTTATCTTCTAATTTCGCTGCCTAGTTGGCTACCTTGCTGATATCGCCGCCGTCTCCGCCTTCGATTACCGTAAGGTTGGTAACAGCATTCATAAACTCTTCTGGCTTTGTGAGGTTCAAGGCGAGCTTTAGAACGTCTTCAGCTTGAGCTACAGGCATAACCTCAAGACCAGATTTTATCTCATCAGGAATCTTAATAAGATCCTTGGCATTCTTTTCAGGAATGATAACCATTGAGATTCCTGCTTGCTTAGCGGCGAGCATTTTCTCTTTGAGTCCACCAATTGGAAGCACTCTTCCTCTTAATGTGATCTCTCCGGTCATGGCCACACATTGTTTTACAGGGATTCCTGTAATGGCAGATGTAAAGGCCGTGGCAAGAGTAATCCCTGCTGATGGTCCATCTTTCGGTGTTGCGCCTTCTGGAACGTGGACATGAATATCATTTTTGCTATACCACTCATGATCGATACCGAGTCTCGAACTGATTGACCTTACATAACTCAAAGCTGTTTTTGCAGATTCTTGCATAACCTCGCCAAGCTTTCCGGTAATTTCAATCTTTCCAGTACCTGGAACAGTAATAACTTCAACATTGAGAACAGATCCACCGACTGAAGTCCAAGCAAGACCGTTAACGAGACCGACTTCGAACTTATCGACTTCAATGTCGTCATTTTCAAACTTCACTGGTCCAAGGTATTTCTCCACACCTTTTTCAGTAATGCTGAATTTCTTTTCTGTATCATGCTCTTTTTCTACAACTTCTGTCGCAATCTTTCTCGCGATTGTGTTCATTTGTCTTTCAAGATCTCGAACACCTGCTTCTCTAGTATAGGAACCGATAACTTTAAGAAGAGCTTTATCATTAACAGTTATCGAGTAGTCCTCAAGTCCATTATTGATAACAGCTTTCTTAATTAAATAGTTCTTTGCAATTTGTTTTTTCTCAAATGGAGTATAACCAGCGATATTGATGATCTCCATTCTGTCTCTAAGAGGGCCAGGAATTCGGGAGATATCATTTGCGGTCATGATAAACATAACTTTTGAAAGGTCGTACTCAACTTCGATGTAGTGGTCTGCAAAGTTTTTATTTTGCTCAGGATCAAGAACTTCTAGCATTGCTGAACTTGGATCACCTCTGAAGTCACTACTCATCTTATCAATCTCATCAAGAAGAACAACTGGATTACTTGTCTTAGCCTTTTTAAGACCTTGGATAATTTTCCCTGGCATGGCTCCAACGTAAGTGCTCCTGTGACCTCTAATCTCAGCTTCATCTCTTACCCCACCAAGTGAGATTCGAACAAAATTTCTATTCATAGAGTTTGCAAGTGATTTCGCGATTGATGTTTTACCAACCCCTGGAGGCCCTGCAAGACAAAGAATTGTTCCACGACCTTCACCTTTTACAAGTTTCCTTACTGATAAATATTCAATGATTCTATCTTTTACATCTTCAAGACCAAAGTGTTCATCATCAAGAATATGACGGGCTTTTTTAACATCATTATCATCTTCAGAAAACTCAAGCCATGGAATATTTAACATCCAGTCGATATAATTTCGAACAACTGCAGATTCAGCTGACATTGGAGACATAGACTTAAGTCTACGAATCTCTTTCGCAACTTTCTCTTTTGCCTCTTGAGGCATCTTTTTCTTTTCAAGTTTATCGGCCATTTCATTAAGATCTGACTTCCCATCATCTCTATTACCAAGCTCTTTTTGGATCGCATTCATTTGCTCATTGAGATAGTATTCTTTTTGAGACCTTTCCATTTGAGACTTCACTCGTGAACGAATTCTTTTCTCAACATTAATGATCTCAATCTCACCTTGCATCTTTCCAAGAAGTTTTTGAAGTCTGTCTTCGACTCGAAAACATTCAAGAAGTTCTTGTTTCTCAGGAATTTTCATTGTTAAGTGAGCGACCACAATATCAGCTAATCTTGAACCTTCTTCAATCGCAGAAATGCTCATGAGAAGCTCAGGAGGAATTCTCTTATTAAGTTTTACGTATTGTTCAAAAGTATTTTTCACACTCCTAACAACCGCTTCAAGCTCAACTTCGTTATCAATTTCGTCAGGGCACTCAGTTATCGTTGCGGTATAACCATTGTCAGTACACTCAAAAGTATCAACTTTAGCTCGAGTTTTACCTTCGATTAAAACCTTTACCGTATTATCCGGTAGACGAAGCATCTGAATAACGTTAACAACAACACCAACATCATAAACATCTTCTCTTTCAGGATTTAAAACACTGGCATCTTTCTGTGTTACGAGAAAAAGTTCATTTCCTGTTTTTGCAGCTTCTTCTAGAGCAGCAATAGACTTTTCCCGACCAACAAAAAGTGGAACAACCATGTGAGGAAAAATGATGACATCCCGGAGAGGGAGAAGTGGAAATTTCTTTTGGTTGCTTGAAGTTTTTCCTTTACCTTCAGACATAGCACCTCCTGCGCATTAACTTGTAATCCTTCCCTAGATTACAGACTTCGTCCTACTTATATTTTCCCGTGAAACCGGATGGCGGTCAAAAACGAGGTGCATAAGTCATTATTTTCCCTAGAGATATTTTATTGGAAACTAACAATATTGTAAGAATTACAACGGAGAGATCGAAAAACGCCTCTATGAGGCGTTTTCCATGTCTTTATCTTTGCTTTTTGACTTGTCTTTATCGGTATCAAAGCCTGATTTTTTTTCTCTGGCTTTCCTTTCACCCTCTATAAGCTTGGGCTGTTCTTTACCTTCGATGGCTGCTTTCGTGATCACACATTTCGCAATTTTTTCATTACCAGGAATCTCGTACATCACGTCTAGCATGGTTTGTTCGAGTATTGAACGAAGCCCTCTCGCTCCTGTTTTTTTCTTCAGCGCCGTTTTTGCAACTTCTACTAAAGCGTCCTCTTCAAATTCGATTTCAATTCCGTCGAATTCAAACAATCTCTTATATTGTTTTACAAGTGCATTCTTCGGCTCTGTTAAAATCATCACGAGTGCTTCTTCATCAAGCTCTTCGAGCATTGCATTTACAGGAAGTCTTCCGATAAACTCTGGAATAAGACCAAATTTTGAAAGATCTTCTGGCTCAATTCCCCCAAGTTGCTCAATTGTAGAATCAGTAACTTTATCAGCTGAATCATTATTAAACCCCATTGGGCGTTTTGTTTTTCTATTTTCAATAATTTTTGAAAGACCAACAAAGGCTCCTGCACAGATAAAAAGAATATTCTTTGTATCAACTTGAAGGAATTCTTGTTGGGGATGTTTACGCCCTCCTTTTGGAGGAACAGAAGCAACAGTCCCTTCTACTAATTTTAGAAGTGCCTGCTGAACCCCTTCACCTGAAACATCTCTTGTAATCGAGGGATTATCAGATTTTCTAGCAATCTTATCAATCTCATCGATATAGATAATCCCGCGTTGAGCTCTATCTATATCATAGTCACAATTTTGTAGAAGATTTACGATGATATTCTCAACATCTTCACCGACATAACCCGCTTCGGTTAATGAAGTCGCATCAGCAATAGCAAAGGGAACATTTAGAAACTTTGCCAATGATTGAGCAATTAATGTTTTACCAGAGCCTGTTGGCCCCGCTAATAAAATATTAGATTTTGCTAACTCAACCCCATCAGCATCTTTTCCATTCGGTCTGTAGGCAATTCTCTTATAATGATTATGAACAGCAACTGAAATAATTTTCTTCGCTCTTTGTTGACCAATAACATACTGATCAAGATGCTCCTTAATCTCATGAGGCTTGGGAACATTATCAAGAGTGGCTTTTTGAACTGACTTTACTTGGTCTTCGTAAATAATATCATTACAAAGTTCAATACACTCATCACAGATATAAACACCTGGACCGGCAATCAATTTCTTTACTTCTTTTTGGGACTTTCCACAAAAGCTACAGTTTAAACTTCCGCTTTGACCACTTCCATAGTTTCTTTTCGTCATTCTAATCCTCTTTAGGAATTACTTATCGTTCTTCTTACCTTTGGGTCTAATTACATTATCAATAAGACCAAACTTTTCAGCATCTTCAGGAGCTAGATAATTATCCCGATCGCATGCTCTTTCAACATCTTCATATTTCTGACCTGTATGATGTACATAGATCTCATAAAGTCTCTTCTTTAAACTCAACACTTCCCTAGCTTGAATTTCAATATCTGAAGCTTGCCCTCTTGCACCGCCGAGAGGTTGGTGAATCATGATTCTACTATGAGGAAGTGCACTTCTGAATCCAGGCTGACCTGCTTGTAAAAGTAGTGACCCCATTGAAGCGGCCATTCCTAAGCAATAAGTATGAACTGGACAAGAGATGTGTTGCATAACATCGTAAATCCCAAGACCTGCATAAACAGATCCTCCTGGACTATTAATATAAAAATGAATTGGTGCTTGTGGGTCTGTCTGCTCAAGAAAAAGCATCTGAGCGACTAAAAGATTTGAAACTGTATCGTTAACTTCAGTACCCAGAAAAATAATTCGATCTAAAAGTAGCCTAGAGTAGATATCATACTGTCGCTCACCCCGCGCCGTTTGCTCAATAACAACTGGATTTGGAATATAAGCTTTGGGATCAAACATGTTTTACCTCATTAATTATTCGGTCCGGATATATCTCTTATCGAACTCCAAGGGCTTAAAATTTAACTATTCTTTCAGATCTTCATGATAATACAAGATTTTCCCCTCCTCAGGAGCAGGTAAAATACCCTTATCTAGACGAAATTACTCTGTTTAGGTTTATAGGCATTGCCTATCTAGCGATAGATTTTAGTTGATTGTAATTCACACAGAAGCTTTGTACACTGACTGTCGAACTAAGCTAATTGGCTTTTAACACATAAAACAGGAGAAATTTATGTCTCGTTTAGTTGGAAACACAGCACCTGACTTTTCTGCTTCAGCACTTGTTAACGGAGAAGAGAAAAATATCTCTCTTTCTGATTACAAAGGTAAGTGGAAAATTCTTTTCTTTTACCCACTCGATTTCACTTTCGTTTGTCCGACAGAAATCATCGCTTTTTCTGACGCAGCAAGTAAATTCCAGGCTTTAAACTGCGAACTTATCGCTAGCTCTGTAGATTCATTCTTCTCTCACCTTGCTTGGACTCAGCAAGACAGAAACGAGGGTGGTCTTGGAGAGGTTAACTTCCCAATTATTGCTGATCTTAATAAAACAGTAGCACGTGATTACGAAGTTCTTACTGATGAAGGTGTTGCTCTTAGAGGACTATTCCTCATTGATGATAACGATGTCATTCAGCATGCAACAATCAATAACCTATCAGTTGGTAGAAATGTAAATGAAGCCCTAAGACTTCTTCAGGCTTACCAGTACACAGCTGAAAAAGGTGAAGTTTGTCCGGCTAACTGGACAGCAGGTGCGGATACCATGAAACCAGATCCAAAAGGGTCTAAAGAATGGTTTAGCAAAAATATGTAATTTTTTTTCACGCGACTTCTGCACAGGGGGTCGCGTGTTTTTTGACCCTGTGCTCTTTTCCTTCCAACCTATAATAATTTCAGAGCCTTAAAATCCAGATTGTCAGTGAGCGATTGGTGATTTATCACGTCTTTATGAACAACGAGAACGTTATTTCCCTAGCTGATTACAACAACCAAAAAGCAGAGCGAGAGACTCACAGCAAATACGCTACACTCTTGAGCACACTTAGCCTGACTGAAATTTCTCACGAAATTAATGACTTTATTGGTGACCTGAAAACCATGATGAATCTTGGTAAGAAAGAAGTCGATCAAAGCAAACTTATTTTAAAAGAATTAGGTGGCCGTTGTACTGAGGATTCATGTTCTCGGGAGATTAACTTATTGCTTGCACAAGTCGAAAAACAAATCTCTACACTCGAGCGATAATCTTTGATTGCAGCTCTTGCATAATCCCACTGTCTTTTCTCTTTACTAAGATTTCCCAATGAGAGAGATCCTTTAAAAGAACTGAAATTTCCCTAGGGGCATACTTTCTTTGTACAGCAATAACTTTTTTATCGAAGGCATTAAGTTTTGGCTTTTTAGACTTATACCCAGGATCAACAGATTTCATAATAAAGCTTCTCAGAAAAGTTATCGCCTTATGGGAGCTCGCCCACTGCCCATTCTTTATACCATCGAGAAGGTTAATATAAACATCGTTTAATTTTTTATCAGCAACGTAATCAGTAAAAACAAAAGGATTAATTTCACCCGTCGCAAGTACCTCCTGAGCATCAGAAAGACTTATTGAAGTTAAGTCCTCATAAATCAAAGAGAGGTAGTTTACCTGATCGAAGATTTCTTGTTTTTGCTCTATCGTGCTTGTTGAGAAATAGTTCCTTAAACCAGAAGATATCCTCACATTTAATAATACTTCATAAAAATCGAGGAGCTTATCAAGTTCCCAAAACTTAAAATCTCCAATTGATACAATGTTTGATTTATATGTTTTAGAAAACTCTTTCGGTATTTTTTTGAAGTGAAGAAAAACCTTCTCAGTAGGAGAATCAATCTGTGTTAACAACTCAAGACATTTTTTATTACTGGTTTCAGTATTATAAATGAAATAACAATTTGGATCAGAAAAGAGAGAGAGATCAAACCAGAACTCATTAACCCATTCTTCTTTTAGGTCTTCTCCCCATCTTGAGAAAAGATTGGAATGATTTTCACGAAGTTTGTTGTTAACAAGTTTTGACCAAAATGGATCCTTAGATTCAATTAAGGTCACCCCTTGAAAATCAAGCTTCTTATACTGCTGATGAAAATCAAGTATTGTTCCTTTAAAAAGCATAAAGAATAATGTTTCTGAAATTGTTTGCCGCTTTCTGAGCTTCTGCTATCAAGGTCTTTTCAAGAATCCCTCTATTTTGGGTACCGTTAATAACAGTATTATCAACTGTGACGTTATTACTTCCATCTTTTACTTTATCAAAAATCTCTCTTTCGTAATTTCGTTGAATTAGGAAAGTTTGTTTAAGAATAATGGCATCATTATTTTCAGCAAGTTCAGGGAAGCTCTTTTCTCGAATCATATAGACCATGCCCTTAGACTTCGCTGTTTTTCTAATCAAGTAGATATCTAATGTTAAATTTAATTTTGTTACGGTAGGAATAAGGGCACTTCTTGTTGAACCCGTTATTTGATTTGTCACCCCGACGGGAGCTCCTGACTCAGAACCAACATCAACAGGGGCCGTTCCCACTAAAGTTCTTGAAAGTTTATAAGGGCTTCGGAGAATACCAACGAGATAGGCATCCACATCATTACTCGAAGCCTCCTTCACCTGGATGTCTTTCAGCTCATAAAGGAGATGAGTAAAGTACCTCGTGAAGTGATGGGTTGCATTGCTTAAATTCGTTTGATTGTAGAACATGGGAACACTCACCGAACGAACCCCATACTTTTTAAAAGGATTTACTCGACGAGTTAAATTATAAGAACCACAGGAGGAAAAAAGAATCGACAAAAACAATAAAAGCTTCATATGTTATGGGCATGTTAAAAGATCTAGGGCAGATACTCAATAAGACTTTTGCAAAGCACCGCTACCGGCCAGGGGGAGACGTCGATACAATCATTCTTCTCAAAAACTGGGAGCATATTGTTGGTGAAAAGCTCTATAGCGTCAGCCTTCCCCAAAGAATTTTCAAGGAAACCCTTTATATCATTGTTAATCACTCTGCCTATGCGCACCATCTGAAGCAGGTTTCAGACCAGATTCTTCTTAAAATTGAAAGCCTCTACCCCAACTATCGAAACAAGGTAAAGCAGCTACGATTTGTTTTTTCGGAACAAGCCTTTGAAGAGATCAAACAGTCGATCCCCAAAGAGAGCCAAGCTCCCAAGATTAAAGAATTATTCAACCCAAGAGACCCTAAGTTTAGAACACTCTATGCCCAAGCTGAACAACTCTTTATTGATATGCCTGATGATGATTTAAAAGAGAGTTTCATCTCACTTTATATCCAGGAACATATGAAAAATTAGCTCCTTAGAGCTTAACTGAGATACCGACTTTAATTTAAAATTATTTCTAGAAGCTTTTTGAACTCTGTCTTCTTCTATTGTTGGTAAAAGTAGAAAGAGACTTCCTCCTAATTCGAGGCTTGCTTTACACCATTCAATAATTTCATCCCATTGATAATCTCTCATCTGGCATACATTCTTTTGAGCATCGGGAGAAGGTCGTGCCTTACCAATTTCAAAAAAAGGAGGGTTCGCTAAGATCAGATCGAAAGCAAGGCTTTTCACATTTCTAAAATCGTCATTTATCAAATGAGCTCTTTTGAGATGCTCGCTATTGACTCTTAGATGATCCATAAAGCTTTGCTGAAGTTCGATAAAAGTTATTTCAGTAAAATTCTTAGAAAGTTCAGCATACTCTCTTCCAACAACCCCACAACCCGCAAAAAGATCACAAACTTTCTTCTTTTGAGGTTCATTTTTAAAAGCATATTTTGCTAACTCAACAGAGCTTTGAGAGAAATGATAAAAGTCAGGTTGAGAATAAACGAAATCAAAGTTCATTGATATGACTGACCTTTAGGTCTCCAAGAGAAATTAATTGAAAGAGAGAGAATAATGTCCATTTTCTCGTTTTGAATAGGTCATTATAGAAGTTGCGTTTATCTTGAAATGTTCTTGCTGGTATAACAATATCATCATTGAGTCTCTTCCCTCCCAAAACTGAAGAACCGACAAAGTCATAAAAATATCTTTTTGAATGGCTTTCATTTGATTTCCTAAGCTTGACGAGATGCTCGAGAACTTGATTTCTATTTTGGGGATTAAAAAGATACTCAAGATAAGGACTTATGAGTGATTTGTTTTTGAGTCCTTCAGGTATTCTCCAAAATCCTGTTAAGAACTTTTCAAATCCGTCCTCCCCCATCTTGTTAAGAACTAACCGCCCCCAAACATGCGGAAAAGATTTTCCCCACCTAAAATCCTTAATATACTTACTAAGGTCATCTGTGTCGGGAGAATCTGCCAGTTTAACTATCTTGTCATGAATCTCTGGCGAAACTTCTGACCATTCAAACTTATTTAGGAAATTAATCATTGAGTGAAATATCACGTTTTCTAATCGGGAAGATGAAAGTGTTAATAACTCGTCAACGACTTGGCTGAGTCTAATTCGACCATCTTTGTCGTTGATAATTTTTCTTTCTTTTCTATAATCAAGGTGAACTAAGTACTCATACATATCATGAGACAATACTTTCTTTAAGTGAATCCTTACATTATCAAGTCTATTAAAATAAAAATGCCAATGTAATAAAAGAACTTCTCTGACTATTGATTTCTTATAGGATTCTAGCTTCTGTATAACTTGAAAATAATTTTCAATAGTTAAGTCCCTTCTGTTCTTTTGCTTAAAGTAATAACGCAAAATATTTTCCAGGTCTTCATTAGCTCCCTTTTCATAATCTGAAGAAAAATAATTTTTACCAAGTTTATAGTTAGAACACTTCTCACGTAATTCTTGTCTTTGCTTCACACTTCTAAGAAAGAAATAAAGATAGTTCACTACCTCATGAAGTGACTTTTCACATGTAATTTTTTCAACGGAAGAAATATCACTTTCAATATAAAAACCGAAAGGGGATTTCTTTAGTGTGATAGTTCCAGGATCAAACATAATTGCTGGATATTCATTTCGAATTTTCTTTTCTGGGTTCTTTTGAGCCTTAACTCCAAAAGAAAAAAAGATAAGTAACAAGAATAGATTAATCTTGTTCATCATCGAACTGAGGGCTCTTAATTGAATCAAGAACTTCCCCTTTTTTATCAATCTCTTCAATTGGTATTACTTGCGTAATAACTTTGGGTTCACCTTCTTCGAACTTAATATTACCATTAGGGTAATCACTTCTCTTTATTTTAGGCTTAGGAATAGCTCCCGAATCTCTCATATTCTTTTCATTAAGAGCTTCACTCACAGGATTAAAACTTTGAGGAGTATCACTATAGATATACTTGTCGAGCAGATCTTTCTCTCTTAAGTAAAACCAATAACCGTTACCAGCGCAAATCTCATCATCCGGAT
>JAUHYH010000044.1 GCA_030426585.1 Bacteriovoracia bacterium | reverse complement strand
AAAATCCGTCGTAGAAAAGCAGAATGTCATTTCAAATTAAATGAGACAGAGGAGGGAATCAAGGATTTGAAGCTTTTTGCCAAACGTAAATTCGACCAAGATAATCCTAATTATAAGTGGCGTAGAAAAGTACTTTTCGATCTAGGAAATGCGTACTTATCCATCCAAGAATTTGATTTAGCACGTAAAGCTTTTGACGACGGCATAAAAGAAGGGATAGGAAGTTCAGAAATTTCTGATTCAATTTTCCCACAAATCTTCACAACTTCTGAACCATCTTTTGAAGCGAGCTCTTTAATGGATTTTACATGTTCGTTATCTTCCAGAAGACTCTCTTCATCAACGTTACAAACATAAAGAATGGGCTTTAAGGTAATTAAGTGAAGATCTGAAATAGCCTCGATCTCATCTTCTTCTAGTTCAAGTGCACGAGCAGCTTTCCCTTCTTCCAATGAAACTTTTAACCTTTCAAGAATCGGTTTTGAAATCAATCCCTTTTCTTTAAGTTTCTTATCGTGAGATTTTAAAAGCTTTTCAATTCCACCTAGCCGCTTGTCTACTGTTTCAAGGTCTGCAAGACAAAGTTCATAGTTAATTGTCTCAACATCACCAAGGGGATCGATTTTACCATTTACGTGAACGATATTGTCGTCTTCAAAACATCGAACAACATGACAGATGGCCCCAACCTGACGAATATGACCTAAAAACTGGTTCCCCAGTCCTTCACCTTTTGAAGCCCCTTTAACGAGACCAGCAATATCAACAAACTCAACAATTGAAGGTATTGTTTTTTGCGGCTTTATGAATTCAGTAATTTTACTCAAACGTTGATCGGGAACTTCAACCACCCCAACATTGGGTTCAATGGTACAAAATGGATAATTGGCAGCTTCAGCTGGACTGGCTGTAAGCGCTTTAAAAATTGTAGACTTCCCTACGTTTGGCAGACCTACGATCCCACAATTTAATCCCATTATTTATCCTTTATAAAATTTTTCTTATTGTATTTATTTTGAATCGATTTGAAATCTTTCTTTAATATGTCATCTAACGCCTGGACTGACCCTATCATAAAGTCCTCTAAGTGCTTAACATCCTCCCCTTTGAAAGAAGAAAGAACCCAGCTACTCATACTACCTTTGTTCGGGCGGCCAACTCCAAGCCTAAGCCTATAATAATCTTGAGTTCCAAGGTGTTGGCTGATGGATTTAAGCCCATTATGCCCTGCTAACCCCCCACCGTTTTTAAAAGCAACAGTCCCAAAAGGAAGATCAACTTCATCTTGAACAACAAGGATCTCACTCGGCTGGATTTTAAAAAAATTAGCCATGGGTCCAACCGACTCTCCACTTAGATTCATATAAGTCAGAGGCTTTAAAAAATAAACTTTTTCACCGTTAATGGTAATGTCTGTGTATTCACCCTTCCATTTTGATTTCCAACTGGCCGTTTGTAAGGGCTGATACTGATCAAAAAGGATCCAAGCGATATTGTGCCGAGTGAATTCGTATTCGGCTCCAGGATTTCCGAGAGCAACAACTAACTTTATCATCTAGGTAAATAGTGAACTTACAGAATCATGATTAAATGTTCTGTGAATCGCCTTTGCGAGAATATTAGCTGTTGTAATGACTTTTATCTTTTTAAGAGCTTTTGCTTTATCAGTAAGTGGAATTGTATCGGTTACAATAATTTGCTCAAGCTCTTCGCACTCAGCGAGTCGATCAATTGCCGGATCAGAAAAAATGGCATGAGTCGCACAAGCATAAATCTTTCTACCACCATTAGCTTTTAGAGCCTTTGCGGCTTCAACAAGAGTTCCCGCTGTATCAATCATATCATCAACGATAATAAGGTCTTTCCCTTCAATCGCACCAACAACATTATACGCTTTCGCTACATTATGAGCGGTTCTTCGTTTATCAATCATGGCGAGATCACACTTAAGCTTTTTAGCAAAATGCCTCACTCGTTCTACCCCTCCACTATCTGGAGAAACACAGGCATAGTTATCAGACTTAGAAGCGATTTCATTACTAATATATTGAAGAAGCACAGGTGAAGCGTAGATGTTATCAAAAGGAATATTGAAAAAACCTTGAATCTGACCCGCATGAAGGTCCATCGTTACAACTCGGTCTGCTCCAGCCGCTGTTAAAAGATCGGCCACAAGTTTTGCTGAAATTGGTGATCTTGGAGCAACTTTTCTATCCTGTCTTGAGTAACCATAATGAGGAATCACTGCTGTTACTGAAGCTGCTGACGCTCTCTTTAGGGCATCAAGCATAATCAAAAGCTCCATGATATTGTCATTAGCCGGCCTGCAGGTCGATTGAAGGACAAAAACATCGGCTCCCCGAACGTTCTTTTCAATCTCACAATAGAGTTCACCGTTAGCAAACTTCGTGATCTGAGGGTCAACTAAAGGCACATCAAGAATATTAGAAATGCTTTTGGAAAGGTCGGGGTTTGAAGTCCCGGAAACTAAAACGATCCGCCTCATTGGGTGGCTCCTGACGAAGGTGGGCTCTCGATTCATCCTGTTTCTACCGCATGCATTAAGTTTTAGCAAGTGTTGAAAACACCTGATCTTTGCTGAATGCATCAATAATCTTTTGCCGTCGGAGTTTGGTTTTTATAGCATTGTCTTTAGATCTACCCACAAAGGCATTTACATGAAATTTCTCATCCCCATCTTGACCCTTATCCCCCTTTTGAGCTTTGGATTTCAAGCAAAGTTTGTCCATATCAAGGGCGTAGTTAAGCTTGATGGTACCTTAATCAAGGACAAGAAAGCGCCCATTAGTAAGCCTGCTCCAATCGAAACCGGAAAAGACTCATTGGCAATTGTCCGAATTGGAGAAAATTACACACTAAAGATCAATGAAAACTCCATTGTTGATTTAAGCGGAATTTTAGAAAAAACCCCCTCCGTTGATCTAAAAAATGGAAGTATCTTTTCCTACATCAAAAAAGAAATTGCTACCAAACAAAGAGAATCATTTCGGCTTAAAGCAAAAGATGTTGCTATGGGAGTCAGAGGAACCACTTTTTTTGCCTCTATCGGTAAAAAACAAGATGTATGGATGTGCGTAAAAGAGGGTGTGGTCGGCGTTAAGACAAAAAAACAAAATAAAGAAACACTCGTAAAAGCAGGCGAAGGGATCGTCGCTCGTTCAGAGGGTGAGGTTTCAAAACCAAAACCCCTTCCTTGGACCAAAAAATTAAATTGGGATAACGACCCGGAAAGCGGGGATCTAACGAACACGGTTAGTATTGAAGAAGCCTACGTTGATCTCCTTGATTTTGACTATGATTAAATTATTAATCCTTCTATTCAGTCTCCAGGCTTATGCTCATGACCACTTCCCAGAGAATCTTGATAAATTCTTGATCGGTGGCTCTGTTACAGTTCTAAAAGACTTCGGGGATAAAATTGATGGTCTCACCAGTCTCGAGCGAAGTTCTCAAATTGATAATAGAAGCCGCGGTGAATTTAGATTAGGTGGAAGGTATAGACTTCACCAAAATCTTAAAGTGGGTCTTTTCTATCTCAATCAGTGGGGCCATAGAGAAGATGATGACTGGCTAAAAGTTGCTCCAGGTGTAAATGGTTGGCTTTGGCGAGATGTTGATAGTGTTCATATTGATATTATCGAAGCCGAGGTTTACCCACGGTTTCTTTTGGATTTTTTACCTGGAGAGCGATGGGTTTTTGAATTTAGGAATACCCTTCAAACGAAACTTCATACTGGTATGAGGCTTTGGCACATAAGACCTGGGCTAACTTATTTTTGGTTCAAAGATGGATCGCCCTACATGAATATCAGTCTTAGATACGGGCAATATAATCGCTTAACTCTAAAAAATGGAATCACCGAGTATCGACGTGAAGTTTATCTCAACTTTCTTCGCCATATCACTCGTAAGTTAAAATTTAATATTAACTTTTCCCAAGGAAAAACTTATTGGGGGCCTTCAAAAGATTTCAAAATCGACTCACCGTCAGAAACCTATCGATATGTTGAAGAAATTTCTCAAATTACTTTAGGACTTATCTTTAAAATATGAAAAAGCCTCTCATTTTTACACTATTATTTGGCTTGATAACTTTCACCGCGGGCTATCAACTTAAGACAAGTAATAAAATTCATGAAATCGCCAAACCTTCTGTACCTCAAACATCTCAATGCTCAATCCAATGTGAAGAGCTTAATAAATTGGAAGTTATTTCTCAAAAATACTTAAAAACCAAAGAGTTTATGCCACAAGCAATAATCGCCTTACTTGCGGCAATAGGTGTTCAGTTCACAAGAGAACAAAGGGAAGATTTAGCGTTAAAAATCTCTCAAAATCCTGAACGTTTCAAAGAAATTATAGAAACAAACAGTACTCTGAACTCTTATAAATCAGATCAAAATGCAGAACCTGACGTTACGAGAAATTCAAGCCCAGTAACCAGCCTCATAAGATCGGAAGAGAAAGCAGCTCAATCGAGTCAAATCAAAAACTCTAAAATTTTTCACGAATCAAGCTACACTCAAAACATCAAGAGGTTGAACAGAGTTTCTGGTCGTTACCAAGGGTTTATTAAATTCTTTGAAGGTCCATTTAAAGGTGAAAAACATACTGTTAAACTAGAAATGAATTATTTTATTAATAATAAAAAAGAAATTGATGGCGACTACTTTCTACAAATCACTAATACTTCTAAAGAACACTACAGCACGAACAGGGGCTCTGGCGGCAATAAAAACGTCCGTATCCATCAATCTGGAATTACTATTTTTGAGGCTTCTCCTGATTCTTATATCCAGATTCCACGCGCCAATTTCAATAATGAATTAAGAATTAAAGGTAAGTATCTAGATAAATCACAGGTGGTTGGGATCGTTTACCTAGAGAAACAATAACAGATTCATTTTATTCTTAAGATCTAAGACTTTTCAAAAATAAATAATCTCCCACGAAAGAAAGTAAAAAACCAAGCGCCAGTATACTTCCCAATAAGCGTGGAGGGTAAAAGTACGTTGTAAGAAAAAGAAGGGACATAAGTGACATAATTAAGGCCAGCCTAAAAGATCCACTCCCAAAATCTTCCATGTTTTCTGCTAAGTCCTGATTTGAACTTAAAAGATATTGAAGAGCATTATCACCTGTCAGACCAATCAAATAAGCAAAGGAAGTACTGGTAATAAAAAAAATGGGTGTTTGATTCCAATACAAAAGAGAAATAATCGCAAAGGGACCCCACATTGCCGTAAAGATAATCTTCAAGGTATCCCTTAATTCATGCCCTACAAGTCTCGCTACCCCAAACAAGATAAATAGAACCAAAATCGTACAAAGAGCAAGACTTTTGATCATCGTATTTAAAATTTTGTTATTAAACTCAGAATAGGAGAGAAAAATTCCGCTTAGCCAACATTCTTTTTGTTCACAAAGCTTATCTACCTTCTTTTTTAAGTTCTGGTAAACCACTGTATCACTAGTTGGATAATAAATAATGAATCTCGTGTGCCCTTCTTCTGAATAATAACGCCTCAAAAAGCTTTTCAGGGAGTAATCAGTCGTCGCATAAAATTCCTCTGAGATACCTTTTTGAAAGTCTTTTTTAATTTCTAACGGCGACTCAATAAAACTATACCCTTCACCTTTTTGAACCTCTTGAATCGTTTCACTTATGAAATCTTCTGAAACAGTATCTTCAAAAATGAGGTTAACATAAGAGCGGATTCCGTTTGTTTTTGTGAAGTTATTCAAATCCTCGCTATAAGGGTGATCTGGTGGAAAAAAGATATCAGTATTGTTTTTGTAGTTAAGTTTATTTACCAAAAAGACAGAGAGAGGGATTACAAGAAGGAAGCACCAGGTTACTCCTTTGGGAATTTTAATTGCTTCAATAAACTGAAAAGCACGCTCTCTAATTATTGTTTTCTCTGAATTTGTCCAAACTTGAAGTCTTTTAAACAGTGTTAAAAAGGAAGGTACCAAGGAAAAAATCATATACCATTCTATGATTGCTCCGATTCCGGCAATAAAACCAAATCGCTGTATAATTTCAAGGTCAGATGAGAGCAAGGAAAAGAAACCCACCACTGTTGTTAAGGATGTAAAAAAACTGGGGAGAATGATCCGCTTAAAAGCCTCTGTCCAATCTTCCTCTGGATTTTTCATCCTATAATGACTAACAAAGATAAAATCTTCGATCGTCGTGATGATAATAATTAAAAAGAGATTATTTGAAAGTGAATCAATTGGAAATCCGAGAAAAGACATCAAAGCAAAAATCGAGACCGCTGTAATCAATAGAGAGCCTACAAGTATAAAAGAAATTTTGAAGGTTCCAAAGATAAGCCTTAAAAGCAATATTAAGGTCACTAAAACCAAAAGGTTTGTTTTTCTTATATTTTGCATTCCCTCGAAATTGTAATGCTGAAAAACTGCAGGTCCCGTCCATGAAACCTGTGATCCGGGAATCTCTTTTGCAATATTAGATTCAAAGTTTTCCTTTAGGTCTCGGAAAACTGTCGGTGAAAAACTTCCATATTTTCCTTTTTCCTTTGCAACTAAATCAATAAATAGAATAAGCTTGTTTTCATCAACCACGAGAATTTGTGAAAGAGGGTGCTTTTTATTTTCGAACTGATAGTCTTTATCACAGGTTCCTTGAAAAACTTTAGGATAAAGAAGTTTTTGATTTCCCTCTTCTGCTCTTCTCAAATCAAGAAAGCTAAAAATATTTTCAATATCTTTGTTGTAAACATTCTGATTAGCTGTCCAAACTCTTAGCTTACAAATGTCATCGCCAGTAAATTTTTCTTTTTTCTCCAAAAGGAGAATGATATTTCCGTCATCTTTATAAAGTTTCTTAAACTTATGAAGTGATTCGTAAGATTCAAAATTCTTATCAATCAAATCATCAAGGCTAATATAAACAGGAACTGGAGTTGAAACCCCTAGAGTTATGCCCAGCAACAAAAAAAAGGCAAAGAGATTTCTTTTCGGAAACTTCAAGGAAAGTTCAAATATTTGAAGAAGAAAATACCTGATCTTTTTAATCACTTTCATTTTGAAAGTTTTCCCACCGGCTAAATTGGTTATGTTTGCATTCCGTTTAGAGTTAGCTTAGCCTAATCCTGGTATTTCGTGAATGATCACCACTGACATTTTCAATAGGAGTTTAATCCATGATTCTTAAAAAAATCACTCTACTCATTCTTACTTTGGGCCTAAATAATGGCTATTCAAAAGTACTCGATATTCCTGTTCCCACAGGACACCTAAAAGGCTTTAAAAGTTTTGTTGATTCTCCAAAGGCCATCAAAGCTGCGAAGAAGGACTTATTAAAAAATAAGAAAAAAAGAGGGATTGCCAACAGTGACATTGACGGTGAAGCACTTTTAAAAGGTAAGAAAAAATACCTCGAAATGCGTGAAAAATATCTTAACGCTAAAGACGATAAGGCCTTTCGTGAACTTGTTCATAGTGCTCACGCCTGGGTTGAAAAATGTCAAGGAAGCAAAGATGGATCAGAAGCTCCTACTGATAAAGAGTGTACAGAGCTTTCAAGCGAAGCAAAATTTCTCTACGTTCAAATGAGCCTCCTTTATTCTTATGAAGGAATTCTTTATAGAATGAGACCTTATGTTGAACAACACCCTACTCCTCATTCTTTTATGGTCACAACACTTAGAAGAATGGGTAGCAATATTAATGTTCTTGATAGAAGTGACCAAACAAAACTTGCTTTCGATTACATGAGTAAGCCTTCGCTAGCAGTAAAAGATAGACTCATTAAAAATGATACTCAATTTCAAGCTTTTATTGCTAACGAGCAAACCAAAGTTCTCTATACCGCTTTTAGAGCTTTAAGCCATATTGATTTCTCTAAAGGCGTTATCAACGACAAAAAAATCGTTTTTGGAACTGATAGCTTTGACGATAGCGTTCAACGATATGTTATCGCTGATGAGGGTGATCAAAATCTAATGCTTTCAAGACTTGCTAGAAATTACGCTCGATGGGCAATGTTTCTTGCTTATGATTTTTCTGGGATGCTTGAACTCGTTAAGGGTTATGGAAAACTCAACGGTGTTGATGGATTCAAAACTGAAGCCGCTAACTTCCTTGGTTTTGGTGGAAGCTATGTTATTGGAGCAACCGCAAAAGATAGAAAAGGTGTTATCGATAATATTTTAAAAAATAAAAAATATTCTAACTTTATGAAGAAGCAAGCCAAGGGTGATGACTGGATGAAAACAGCTTACCAAGCACTCGTTGTTTCTGTTCAAAAGGGTGATCTTGCTTGGCAAGTGATTAAAGATAGACCGAATGGATCGAGAAGTCTTTTTCCTGCTTTTACAGCAACTTTTTATGAAGACTTGGTTGGGCACAATATTGAAGCTCTTAATAACGTAATTACTTCTAAAAGTGCCATTGCTTTCAAGAGTACAATCACGGGAAGAACGGCAAGCTTTAATGTTTATGAATACTTTCATAACCCACCAGAAAACCTTGTTGCTTTTCTACCGACTGGGTTTAAAGATAAAGACCAAAGAGAGTTAAAGCACGAAGCCACAGGGAAAACTTATCGAAATTATCTTTATGAAAGTGCCAGTGCCTGGAACACAAGCGCTTACTCACAATACTTTCCAGGAATTTCAGATGTTCCAGAAACAATGAAAACCTTGAGAACATCTCATGGTTCTAGTTTCTTTAGAGGTCTTAGACTTCCACTAATGTTATAATTGATTTTGAGGCTGGTCGTATTCTTCACGAGTATGACCAGTTCTTAAATAATACTCTTCCACTTTTTCTGATAAATCTCCGTAATTTTTCATATCAACCGCTCGAGTAAGCATCGTAAGATGTTCCTCTAAGTCATGTTGTCCTGAAGCATTAAGGGATTTGTCTTTATTAACAAGCTTTTGAGTTAAAGCAGCGTTTGCAGCTGTAAAGAAAAAACTCGGATTCAAACGAGTTCCAATATCAAAAATTGAATTTGCTAATTTAGGTCTAGAAGGATCAAACCATCGAGTCGCAGCCGCCATCGTTGTCTCTGTGATGTTTTCAACATCATGCCACCACCAAGCAGGGATAAGTAGAACATCTCCCGGATTAAGAACAACTTCATAACGATCAACAGAATTAAATATTTCCTTCATCTTATTACTGACAAAATTTCCTTGTGTCTTTGTAAGAAGTCTTTGATCTTCTTCAGAGAGCTTTTCAAAATTGTTTTGATAAACTTTTGAACTTGTAGCACCTTCGGCTACGTAATAAGCAGAATGGCCTTTTCCGACAGACTTAGGGAAAAGTCGGGGTGAATTTTCAGGATCAATAAAACTCCACTTTTTTTGTCCTTCTAGCATTAAAAAAAGATTAATCCCGCCAGCACAATGCCACCATGTTCCCGTTTTCTTTCTTCCTGCAAAAAGTTGGGCAACTCCGCTAAACATAAGATTCTTTGCAATTGTTTTTGGAAGAAGATCAAAACCCATTTCTAAAAAGAGTGAGGGGTTTTTCTTGAGAAGAATTTCTGAGTTATGAAGGTAAACTCCGGGAATGTTAATTTCTTTAACCTTACCTTTATAACCATCCTGAACCGGACAAGTGAGTGTTACCTCTTCGTTTCCAAATTTATTAACGAAACTCTCAATATCCCATTTATTAAATCTTTCACTCTGATTCAAAAAACCTCTTAAAACAACAGGGTGCTGCTTCAACCGGAATTTCTTTTCAAATTCCTCTAAAGAGCCCTGTTTCCAGTCAAATTCAGGTAAGGGTTTAACTTCACCAGTCTTTAAGTCGGTTTTATAAGCTTCTTCCAGCCCTCTAACCCAAATATTTCTGGCAAATTGAAGTTTTCTGCCAAAAAGGTTTTGAAAAAGGATATCCACTTTATAAAAAAAGCTTGTTTTAAAATCCCACTTTATAACTTCATTTGAAAATGGATTGATTTTAGATTTCAACCATGTTTTGGGATGGATTAGCAGTACTAAGCCAGAAAGGAACGTAAAGAAAGTGGCAATAAGAACAACAATTTTTTTCAAGTTATCCCTCTAACCCTAAGTGATTTTCTAGCTTTGAGAGACAATCACCTATCTGGTAAGTCGTATCAATGCTTAGGTGATCTACATCTTTCTCAAATGGTGAGTCTATTCCTGTAAAGTTCTTTATCTTTTTTTTATAAAGCCCTTTGGGATCACGTTCTTGGCATACACTTATATCTGCATCCACAAGAATGAATTCAAAATCAACTCCCCTCATCACCTGAGAAATCTCATCTCTTATATTTTTTAAAGGAGTGATAAAGCTTGCTAGAACAATAACTCCTTTTGAAGCAAGAAATTTCGCAAGCTCGGCCATTCTTAAAAGATTCTGTCTTCTGTCTTCATCGCTGAAGCCTAAGTCTTTGGAAATTGTTTTTCTCATGGAATCTCCATCGAGAACAATGACAAACTTTCCTTTTTTAAAGAGGTTTTTAGAAAGCTCATTCGCTAAAGTCGATTTTCCACTTCCACTCAGACCATAAAACCACAAGACTTTCCCGGATTGTCCCAGCAGTGACTCATAGTTTTCTTTTGATAAATAGAAATCAAATTCGGAAAGATTCATTTAATAAGACCTGCTCCAACCGTTTGATTAGTCTGGGAATCAATAAGAATGAAAGATCCCGTTCTTTTGTTCTTATTATAAGTATCAAAAATTAGTTGTTGGCTTGTTCGTAACTTAACTCTTCCGATATCATTGAGACCAATGTCTTTATTGTTTTCTTCTCGGTGAAGAGTATTGATATTAATTTTGTAATCAATAGCCTTAACCATACACCGGCTAGTCATATTACCCTGCTGAATAATGTATTTCCCATTAGGGTTCATTGATCTTTCATCAAACCAACAAATCAAGGCTTCAACATCCTGGCTGACTTCTGGGATATCATTAAGCTTCACAATAACATCTCCTCGAGAAAGATCGAAATTTTCCTCAAGAAGAATTGTCACAGACATTGACGGAAAAGCTTCTGAAATATCAGGATCGTCATAGGTTGATATTTTTTTTATTTTTGTTTTAAAACCTGAAGGTAATAATTGAACCTCGTCACCTGGTTTAAAAACGCCCCCTGCGATTCTTCCTGAGTATCCCCTGTAGTCTTCGAGTCCCTTTGCCTGAGGACGAATAACTCTTTGAACCATAAATCGAGCACTAATATAATTTTCACTACTTCCAACATAAATGTTTTCGAGATAATCAAGCAAAGGTCTTCCCGAATACCAACTCAACCTTTCTGATTTTTTTGTGATGTTGTCACCAGCTAGCGCCGCGACCGGAATAACACTTAAGTTATTAAGTGAAAATTTTGAAACAAAGTCAGTGAATTCGTCTTTAATACTTTCAAAAACCTCTTGTGAGTAATCAACAAGATCCATTTTGTTAATAACAAGAACAAAATTTTTTACATTAAAAAGCGAAGCCAAAAAGGTATGTCTTCTTGTTTGTTCGGTGATTCCATTTCGAGCATCTACTAAAATTAAGACAACATCAGCCGTTGAGCAGCCACTCACCATATTTCTCGTATATTGAAAATGTCCCGGACAATCGGCAATGATAAATTTTCTCTTATCTGTATAAAAATAACGATAAGCTACATCAATTGTAATTCCTTGTTCACGTTCGGCTTTAAGGCCATCCGTAAAAAGAGCAAGGTTCAGCTCTTCGTTTCCTCTTTGTGAGTTTGCATTATTGAGATCTTTCAACTGATCCAGTTTAATATTACCTGAGTCATGGAACATTCTTCCAATTAAGGTACTCTTGCCATCATCGACACTTCCAACAACTGCAATTTTCATAAGTTCAGTTATCGTGCTCATTAGAAGTAACCTTCTCGTTTTCTTTCTTCCATTGCACAAGCTGAACGCTTATCGTCAGCTCGATACCCTCTTTCCGTGACTTGTGAAGCTAAAATTTCATTAATAATATCTTCTACTGTCCTGGCCTCAGATTTCACGGCCCCGGTACAGGTAATATCGCCAACTGTTCTAAAACGAACAATTTCTTTTTTTACATTTTCAAAGTCATTTATGGGTCGAATATCTGAGTGTGCATAAAGAATTTCATCTCGTTCAAAAACTTCACGCTCATGTGAGTAATAAAGAGATGGGAGCTCAATCTCTCTTTCTTTTATGTAGTTCCAGATATCAATTTCTGTCCAGTTATTAAGAGGAAAAACTCTAAAATGTTCTCCTGGATTCATTTTACAATTAAACAGATCCCAAGCTTCGACTCTTTGGTTCTTAGGATCCCACTCTCCGAATTCATTACGATGAGAGAAGAACCTCTCCTTAGAGCGAGCCTTTTCTTCATCTCTTCTTGCTCCTCCGATTAAAGCATCAAACTTATTATTTTCGATGGCATTCATTAGAGTAATACTTTGAAGCTTATTTCTAGAAAAATTGGGGCCCATAGGCTCATCGATAGCAAGACCTTGCTTTATTGAATCCTCCACATAGAAGACTTCAAGATCAAGTCTATGATCTTTAGCAAAGTTATCCCGAAAGTCGATTGCTTCTTTAAAGTTATGTCCGGTATCAATATGGACAACTTTCATTGGAATTCTCGCCGGCCAAAAAGCTCGAATGGCAAGATGAATGAGGACAACTGAATCTTTTCCACCCGAAAAAAGAATAACAGGATTTTCAAAATTCTCTGCCACTTCTCGAAAAATACTGACCGACTCGGACTCAAGTGAATCTAGATAACTCAACCGATATCTCATTGATACCGCTCCGTTATTTCTGAAATCTCGCTGAGCTGATTATCGTTAAGGCTTGTATTGAGAAGAGTATGAAGAGGAATTTTCTTTTCATCATTCTCCATAATAATTTCTTCTGCAAAATGACTAAAGGCTTCTACTGTTTTATCAAGTTCTTCATAACTATGATTGGCCATTACGGAACAACGAATGAGTGCTTGCCCTTGCGGTACCGCAGGAAAAACAACAGGAGTTACAAAAATATTGTGTTTTAACAAATCGTTACTTAGCTTAAGCGCTTTTTTATCCGAACCTACGAAAATTGGAATAATATTAGCCTGGGTGTTCATAAGATCAAGACCAAGGTTTGTAAGCTTTTCTTTTAAGTAATCTGCTTTGTTGCTAGCCTCTTTAACCATCTCTGGTTTTTCCATGAGAACCTTTAAAGACTCAAGTGCAGCGGCAGTACTTGCTGGAGAAAGAGCAGCAGAAAACATAAAAGTTTTTCCCTTCTGCTTAATCCAATCGATAACATCTTGTGAGCCTGCAATAAAACCACCTTGGCTTGCTAGGCTTTTTGAAAATGTCCCCATAATAATATCGGGTTTGATATTCCAGTGAGAACTTGTTCCTCGACCACCTTTTCCAATCGTACCTAACGCGTGAGCATCATCAACATAAGTACGAGCATTGTATTTTTTTGCTAACTTTTGAATTTGGTCAAGCTTAGCAATACTTCCATTCATAGAAAAAACACCATCAGTGATAATAATTTTTCCTGCTTTCTTGGGAACAGATTGAAGTTTTTTCTCGAGATCATTCATATCGTGATTTCGATAAATAACAGTTTGTCCCTTTGCGAGTCTGCAGCCTTCGACAATGCACGCATGGTTTTCACTATCAGAAAAAATAAAATCACCTTCCGCTGCCAAAGCTTGAATCGCACCCTGATTGGCCATAAATCCTGTCGCAAACACTAACGTTTTCTCATAACCTAAAAACTCCGCAAGAAGTTTTTCTAGCTCAGCATGAATTTGTAAATTTCCATTAAGAAAACGTGAACCTGTACAACCGGTTCCCCAAGTTTCAATAGCTTCTTGGGAAGCTTTAATGACTCTTGGATGATGAGAAAGTCCTAAGTAATTATTAGAACCCATCATAATCATTTCAGAACCTTGAAACGTCACTGACGTTCCATCAGTCGCTTCAATTTCCCTAAAAAACGGATAGAAGCCGAATCTCTTAAGAAACTTAACGAGTTTTAGTCCTTGTGTTTTTTTGAAAATATCCATTCATCATTAATGGAGATCGAAAACAACCTTAACAACCTCTCCATCCCTCTTATTAATCGATTTCCTTAAAGCTTGTTTGTACTGCTCTAAAGGAAATTTTTGAGTTACTAGGGATTCTATATCAAGGTTTGCGAGCATCTCAATTAACATATGATAAGAGGGTTCTTTCTTACAATTGAGTGGATTAAAAACGACATCTGACATGCTGGACCCTATAATTTTTACCTCCTTCGCCCATAAAGGAGAGGGATCCACGCCTGATAAGGAGCTTCCAGTGGCGACGAGAACGACAGTTCCTCTCGATCGACACATTCTAAGCGAGTTATCGATGGTTTCTGGTGAGCCAACGCAATCAAAAACGACATCAACTCCACCTTCAATAACGGGCTTTCCAATACTTGTTTTCAGTAACTTAGAGTCCGTTTTTGCTGCAACTGTCTCTAAAATCATTTTGCTAGAGGCAATAACTTCATCAGCACCAAGTCTTAAAGCATGATCAGCTTGAAATTTATAACGGTAAATAACCCTAACTTTCCAAGGAAGTTTCAACGCTCTGATTGAAGCAACGGCCAAAAGACCAATTGTACCTGCTCCATAAATGATGACATCTTTTTCGCCCGGTTCATTTTCTGCATAACGAGCAATGGGATTTAAAGCCGAGGCCATGGGGTCAACAAGCACAGCTCTTTCCAAAGGAATATTTTTATCAATTTTATAAATTTGAGATTCGTGAGCTTGAAAAAATTCAGACCATCCCCCCCCTGTTCCTCGATGATAGCCCAAACTCATTCCCGCTCCAATTCCTGAATTATCGTGAAATAACTCACAAAGAGCCGATTGGTCTTCAGCGCACTTTGAACAAAGAGGTGTGCGTTCATGAACTTTGCAACCCATAACAGGATTCACAACTACACGATCTCCGATTTTTAAATTTTTGACCTCTGGGCCAAGTTCAGCGACTTCAGCAACATTTTCATGCCCCATCACACAAGGAAAACTCGCGTATGGCTCCATGGAAAAAGACTCATTCCCAAGAAGCATGTTTTGATCTGAACCACACACCCCACTCATGAGAGATTTTAAAATAACCCATCGAGGACCATTTAATTTAGGCTCTGGTAATTTTTCTGAATAACGAAGATTAGGAAAAATCGAGGGAAGACGTTTCCCCACTAAACTGTGATAAGTTTTCGCAATCACATACTTTGGAATTGATAATTCGTAGATTAAACCCTTCAAACTGCCTCTTTATAAGTATTACCATAAGACTATAAGAAACGGGCTTTTTCCGCTATAATTACCGCATGCGTCACGAGATCACAGAAGTCCGTAATTCAAGGGACTATAAGAGATTTCTCGAGTTCCCCAAGACTCTTTATTATGAGGTTTTAAAACTCAATGAGTTTGTTATGCCTCTAAAAATAATTACCAAGTTAACAATTGCAAATTACAACACCCCCAAGAAAAGGCTATTGCTGGCAATCGAAAATGGTGAGGTTGTCGGTCGTCTTGGACTCAAGGTTCATTCCCATGCGGGAGAAACGAAACTCCATATTGGTTTTTTTGAGTGTTACCCAGATAAACCAGAAGTCGCTGCCGATCTTTTTAACTATGCTCATAACCTTTTTCCAAACTTGGAAATGGTGGGGCCTTATTGTTTTAGAATGGAAGATCCTTATATGGGTTTATTGGTAAAAGGTTTTGAAATTGAGCCATCCTTTATGATGGGTTACAACCCTGACTACTATAACGACTACTTTGTTAATGCTGGTTTTGAGCAAGTGATGGATGTTCTTGCTTACGATGTTCTTGGATCAACAGAAATGCCCGAAAACATGAGACAACGAAAAGATGAGTGTGAAGCGAATGGTTATAGCGTTCGCTATATGAATCCTAAAAAGATGAAAGAAGAAGTTCGAACAATTGCAAAAATCTTTAATGATGCACTTTCAGAAAACTGGGGATTTGAAGAACTCATTGATGAACAAGTTAAGGACATGTATTTGATGTTTAAATTTTTCGTAAATCCTGAAGTTGTTGCTTTTGCAACCAAAGACGGTGAAGATGTTGGTTGTTTGATCATGCTTCCTAATTTCAATCCCCTTATTAAAGCCAACAAAGGGTCTTTGAGTTTAAAGTTGATTATCGATATTTTTCGAAAGAAAAAGAAAATTGATTCGTGCCGAGGCTACGCCCTTGGAGTTAAGAAAAAATATCACGGTGAAGGTCTTGGAAGTTTTCTGGTTTGGCACAGCTGGTATCGATCAACCCGTCATGCCGGTTATAAAAGAGGAGAAATTTCTTGGATTCTTAAAAACAACGACTCCATGAACAACCTCACTCTTCAAATGGAAGGGAAACCTAATAAGAAATATCGAATTTTCTCTAAAGCTCCCTTGGTGAATGCATGAAAGAGAAAGATCTTCGGTTATTTAAAAGTGATTTTCTTAACTCTCTTACGAGAACTCACCCCTA
>JAUHYH010000043.1 GCA_030426585.1 Bacteriovoracia bacterium | reverse complement strand
AATTGTTGATCATAGGCAAGGAGAGTACACGGAAGAACAGTGGGAGAGTCTTCACCCTTACGTTTAACGATCATTCTCTCCGTAGCACACATTTGATCCTCGGGTTTTTTATTTAGAATATCCCAACAGGCCGTGGTGATCTCAGGAACTTCTCTATTGAGGTCCATTTCAGGGAAAACAACGAGTTTTTCTTCAATCTTATTTCCAAAATCAACATTGATCTCTTTCATAAGAGTCTCATAACCGGCCTTTGCTTTTCCGAGATCTTCATCAGTCAAAGATCGTCCCGCAAGACTTAAGTTAAACCCTTCCTTATGGAGCCAGTGAATCATTTCAAGAGTTTTATCAAAGGTTTTTTCTCCCCGTTCTTTTTCATGGAGTTCTTTGGTGTAGTGATCAAGAGAAACTCTTAAATGAAGTTTTTCTTGATATTGTTCCTTAAGGTCGAGAAGTTTTTCTTTGTGGCGTTTGATAACATTAAAGGCATTGGTCAGTACCAAACAGTCGTGTCCATATCTTAAGATGCTTGAAATAACATCAATGATATGAGGATTTAGAAAAGGCTCTCCGCCAGTTAGTCCAATGAGATCAACGGTGTTGAGTTCCTTGAGTTCTTCGAGATAAGGGATTATATCTTCTTTAGAAATATAAGAAAGCCGATCGTTGGTAGGAGTGGATTCGATATAGCAATTCTCGCAACTGAGATTACAACGAGTTCCTGTATTGAACCATAAAGTCTTGAGCTCAGTGAGATCAACAAAAGCTCTCGTTTCATTTTTGGCAGTAGTAAGCGGATCTTGGAATTTTTCCTGCATTATTTGTTTTTGTAACAACAAGAATCATCTTCATGAGATTCAATTTCTTCTTTTAAACTTTGGCGATATTTATGAGATTGGGCCTCGTCCATCCCAAGTTGGTCGATGAGAGTTTGGGGGAGACCAGGAGCTCGAACTTCCACCTCTAAATCGATGGCTTCCATGTCGCTGGCATATTTATAAGCTTTTTCAATTTCTGAGACTTCACACTCAAAAAGAACTTCTTGAGTTTGTTTTTCAATGACTTGTGCTTTAGAAGAGTTATTCATTATAATCACGGATTATAGAGAGGAGACGAGGCCATGGCCAGCAAACACCCTTTAAAGACATTGATTTGGATTGATGCTAGCCAGGTGCGCAGGGTGTTAATGACTGAAGTCCTAAAAAGCGAAGGCATTGAAGCTTTTTTCTTCTCTCACCCGAAAGAGCTTTCCGTAGACGTCTTAAAATCCTTGGCCCCAAGTCTTATCATTATGCATTCAGATTTTAAGGAAAACTTTGGTATTGAAGCGCTTCAAGAATATCAAAATATTTTAATTTCTTTAGGAGAGTTCGTTGAAGATTTTGAGAATCTCGAGCTTCCGATTGAACCTTTAACGGTGACATCGAAAATTTTAAGTTTTGTTTCTTAATAATGCCGATAAAGATACTGACCATCATTCCAATAAGTTTCTGAAATAACGTTTTTAAGATCTTTAGCAAAATCCTTTCGGATCACTTTTATTTTTTGTGGTTCAGACTCGATATGTTGCTCAACCAATTGGAATTGATACCAAGGTGTAGAGCTTAAGACTTTTTTGTCTAGTGAAGAAAACTCTAAGCCTAATTGAGTCTCAGGGGGAAGGTCGATGATTCCTCGTTCATTACTGACCGCAAGATCAGTAGGGGAGCAAAGCATCCCATGAGAGTCGATTCCTCTAAGATTACTGACTTTGATTTCAAGGCCTTTTGGAGTTTTACTCCCCACCATCGCAAGGATTGTAATCATTCCTTCTCGAGCATTAGAGGCTCCGCATATGACTTCTAAAGTCTCTGAACCAGTGTCGACTTGGCAGACCTTAAGTTTATTGGCTTTAGGGTGTTTTTCGATTTTAGAAATTTTAGCCGTTAGGATTTTCATTGTTTTCAGCGCTCGTGCCACTGATATCACAGGGGCAAATAAAAAAGGAGCTGAGTTCTTTATCCTGAAAACTAAGTAATAAATCAACCAAATTCTGATAATTCTTATTAATCCAAAGAGTAGCGGCCCTAGAAGGGGTTTGAAGGATTAAGAGTTTATCAGAGACAACGAGAGGTCGAATATTGGAGAACCACTGCCTGTGAATTTCACGGCCGAGGATATCTTCTAATTGAGTGGAGACAATCTTCCAGCAATTAGAAGCTTTTAAAACAGGATTTGTCGTTGTTATTTTTTTATAATTTTCAAACTTTCCACTAATTCGTTGAAGTGTTTGCTTCAAATTAGGTTTCGGATTCTTAAAATTTTTTGAATCGAGATTCAAGTAATAGTTTCCTGTTAAAGTTTTGTCTCAACAATCTAAGATTGTTTTAGTTTATAAGCAAGTGTTTTCCTCAAGAAAAAAGCTTAATAATTTTTATTGGCCAATAAATTTTCTTTATCTTTGGGCGAGAGAAGGTAGTGATTCATGTCTAAGCGTTGAAAAAGGTTCTCAGGAGTTCTCACTCGATAATAAATTCCTTTTTCATAGTTGTTGGTACTGAGGATATTCGTGAACTTTTGAATTTTTGAATGGATGTCACCAAGTTCGTAAGGAACAAAAAGATCAAATTGTTCTTGTTTGTTCAAAAAGAATTCAATGATAAATTCTCTTAGGTCTTTAACATCTTCTTTATCAAAAGAAGAAACGATAAAAGCATTTTTATATTTATGAGTTTTTATTTTTGCTTTTAAAAGATTCTCTACTTTATCTTTTTTATTAAAAACAAAAATTTTATCTTTATTATTGAGATCGAGTTCATCCAAAACTTGTTCGGTAGTTTCGATTTGATTATGAAGATTAGGGTCGGAAAGATCGACGACGACTATAAGAAGTTCAGCTTCTTCAATTGATTCAAGTGTTGTTTTAAATCCTTCAATTAACGTGTTCGGTAAGTTTGATAAAAAACCAACTGTATCAATAAGCAAAAGGGGAGGTTTACTTTCCGGAGTAAGGCTTCGAAAAGTCGAATCGAGAGTCGCAAAAAGCTTGTTTTCTTCAAGCACATCCTGCTCACACAAGCGGTTCATAAGAGAAGACTTTCCTGCGTTTGTATAGCCAACCAAGGCTGCACTAATCCCAGTTTTGACTCGGCGCTTTCTTTGCTCTTTTCGAGCTATTTTCACTTCTTTGAGCTGTTTCCTATAAGTCTCAATCTTTCTTCTGATAATCCTTCGGTCGAGCTCGAGCTGCTGCTCTCCTTCCCCCTTAAGACCAATTCCCCCTTTTTGACGAGTAAAGTGAGTCCAGAGAGAACTCAATCGAGGGAGAAGGTAGTTAAGTCTGGAAATTTCGATTTGAATTTTAGCTTCTTTAGTCCTTGCATGCTTGGCAAAGATTTGAAGAATGACTTGGCAACGGTCAAGCACATCGATCTTCATAATCTCTGAGATATTTCTCATCTGACTTGCTGTTAATTCGAAATCAAAAACAACAAATTGAACTTTATGTTTTTTTAGATCTAAAGCAATTTCTTCTAGTTTTCCAGAACCAAGAATGGTGGCCGGATCAATTTTCTTTCTATTTTGAACAAAAGAACCAACAGAGTTCGCTCCAAGAGTTCGCATAAGTTCTTCAAGTTCACTTAGAGATCGCTCTGTTTCCTCTGTATTTTGATGGCCTTCAAATTTTTCAGAGATGACTGAAATAAGAGCAACATTATTTTCTGGTGCAATATCGGTTTTAAGCTCCACTTAACGCCCCTAGTTGCACTTCAAGATTATCAAGGATTCGAATTTCTCCAACTCGATAAGCACCAAGAACAACAATGGCCATAGTCGTTTCATCAATAACGTCAAAACTATTGGCATCTCTTGCTTCTAAATAAGTGAAGCTAAGATTTTGTTTCATCATGACTGCGCATTCCTCTTTGATTTGCTCAGGAAGAATTTTTCCAAAACTTGAAAACTGATTTTTGATCATGAGCCCTATATGCTTGAGCGCCTCATATAATTGGAGGCCCTCTTTCTTTTCCTCATCACTCAAATAATTATTGCGACTTGAAAGCGCAAGACCGGAAGTTTCTCTAACAGTCGGAAGTGCTTTGATAACTACGGGTAGCATGAGGTCCTTTACCATTTTTTTGATAAGGAGCTGTTGTTGAAAGTCCTTCTTTCCAAAGTAAGCCGTATGAGGCTTTGTTAGTTGAAAGAGGCGGTAAACAACAGTTGTGACTCCATCAAAGTGTTCGGGACGATCCTGTCCTTCAGAGACCTTATTGAGCCCATCAATTGTGATTCTCGCTTTATACCCAGGCTCGAAGACTTCCTTTGCCTCAGGGGCAAATACAATGATGGTTTTATCAGAGAAGCTTTTTTCAATATTTTTTAAAAGCTCCAGGTCTTTCTCAAGTGTTCTAGGATATTTATCAAAGTCTTCATGAGGAGCAAATTGTAAGGGGTTTACAAAAATAGAAACGATTGTAACTTCGTTTTCATTCATCGAATGATCTACAAGACTTAGATGTCCTGAATGAAGGTTACCCATGGTCGGTACAAAACCTACTTTGTTCTGAAAATCGATATCGAGTCTTTTTTTAGTTAAATCAGATCGTGTCTTGCAAATGATCATAGGTTCTTAGTTTTGTTTGATACCACTTTAATAGGTTAGTCGCTAACTCCCACTTACTCAACAATTGACGCTCAGGATAGGGATTTTTAGTGGTACAGAAGCGGTATTGACCAGAATCAACTTGAAATCCTTTCAATTCTCCTGAAAACCCAGAGTGAACCTCGTTGGCCACCAAGAGATCAACCTTTTTTCTACTAAGTTTTTCTTGGATTATTTCAGCTGAGTCATGGGATTCAGCTGCAAAGCCAATGACTTTTTGAGAAGAGGTTCTCTGTTTTAAAATTTCAGAAAGAATATCTGGAGTCTTTGATATCTTAAGGCTCTCAGTGAGTTGAGACTTTTTCATCTTACCACTGAGGTGAATGGCCTCAAAATTAATATCACAAGGGGCGGCTGCTGAAATATAAAGATTCGAGTTTGAGAATTCATCAAGTGCTGCCGAGAGCATTTCTTCAGTAGTCTTCACTGATATAAGCCTGAAGTTTTTATTGTGATGAAGGCATTCAAAGAGGTGCTTAGAGCTCCTCGTTGCAATCGTAACGACTTTATAACCCTGAGAAAGGGCTTCTCTCGTGAGTAAAAAGCCTGTTTTTCCAGAAGCGGGGTTTGTTAGATAGCGGACAGTATCTAAAGGGCTTTCGGTTGCACCTGTTGTAATGAGAATTTTCTCGCTCTTAGGTTTATCAGAGAGCGATAAAAGAAACGGAGCCACATCTTTAGGGAGAGGGAGTTTCCCATCTCCTTTTTCTCCACATAAGAGTTCTCCTGAATCAGGAGGGCAAACCTGGAGGTTTTCTAGTAAGCTTAAGGTTTTGATATTTTTTTGAGTTATAGGGTTCTCATACATCTGCGTATTCATGGCAGGGTAGAGTATCTTTTTACAACTTGGTTTTAGGCTTAAAAAGACTGAACTTAAAAGGTCATCAGCTTGACCTCTACTAAGCTTAGCTAAAGTATTTGCAGAGGCAGGATAAAGTACGAAGAGGTCGGTCCATCTTGCAAGGTTGATATGAAGAACGGGGGCTTCATGGGTGATAAGACTGGTATCAAAATCATCATGAGCTTCAAAACATTGTTCAGCACCTAAATATTTAAAGAGGTCAGGTTTCAAAAATTTTTGAGCTCCAGAAGTAAGAACAACTTTAATGGAGCAGCCAGGATTTTCTTTTTTTAGATCCCTTAAAAGGTCATAAGCTTTATAACAAGCGATCGATCCACTTACTGCAAGGAGGATATTTTTCATTTGTCCTCCAGTATTGAGTGAAAACACTGAGCAAGACCTAGGTGGATAAGATAGGGAGAAAGTTGGAATTCAACCTTATTTTTTATGAGAAGACTTCCAATGGTTTGGCCTTCTCCACCTGTAAGAAAAACAGCATTTGGTTCTTTTAATGTTTCTTTAAGTGAAGTTGTATACATGAGTTCAATGGCATTGAGCATCGCAGCTTTAGTATTTTGCGGAAGATCTTCCTTTGCTTTCCAAGTCATATCAGCAAGGCGAGGAAGGTTCTCAGCAGCAGTATAAGAGTTTAAAAGAGTTTGAATTCCCGGAAAAATGAATCCTCCTTCAAACCCTTTGTCAGAAACTTTATCAACTGTGAGAAAAGTTCCTGCATCAATAATATAAACATTTCCTTTTCTACGGTTTTTCCAGGCCCAATAAGCACAGGCTAATCGGTCTTGGCCGAGAGTCTCTGAGTATTGAATAGGCATATCAAGAAAATGACCTTTCCTAAAATAATTTCCAATTCGAAAAATATGATCATCGTTAAGATAAGGGTGACGGTCGAGGAGAGTTTTTTCGCTTCGGACACTACTTAAAATACCAGGAAGAGTACTTACTTTTCCCCATTCTTTTTCATTGAGTTCGTGCCTTTGCACCCCCTCACTTGAAAAGAGGCAAAAAGAAGCTTGAGAGCTTCCAAGGTCTATCGTTACAAAATCACTCACTGAATTGTCTCTTTAAATTGCTGAAGGTATTGCTCTACGGAGTCCTTTTTTTCTTTATAGATATCGGCGATCGGGTGACAGAAACTAGGTGGCTTTGAATAACTATCTTTTAAGAGATCGTTTATAACTAAAACTTGTCCTCTTACATCTTTTCCTGAACCAATTCCAATCGTTGGAATATTCAAGGAGTTTGTAATCGCGGAAGCAACCTCTGGAAGAACACATTCCAGAACAACCATAAAAGCTCCGGCATTTTCAAGAGATTGAGCCTCCTTAACAAGTCTTAAGGAGTCATCTTCGGTTTTCCCTTGCATGAAGTATCCCCCTTGAGTTTTATAGCTTTGGGGTTGAAGACCAATATGACCAACAACTGGGACACCTATTTGGACCAGTCTGTTGATAATTTGAAGTTCGACTTCATTCGCCCCTTCAAGTTTTAGGGCATCAGCTCCAGTTTCTTGAAAAACTTTAATCGCTGACTCGATTCCTTTTTCAAAAGTCGAATAACTACCAAAAGGAAGATCAAGAATAAGAAATTTATCAGGAGCTCCTCTTCTTACAGCCTGTCCAAAAAGGATCATATGATCAACTGTTACAGGGATAGTGCTATCAAAACCTAGGATTACATTTCCAAGACTATCTCCAACGAGGATTGTGTCCAAGGCTGTCTCATTGAGAAGTTTTGCCGTTTGAAAATCATAACAGGTGAGCATGCTTATAGAATGCTTTTTATTAAGTGTTTTCGTCGTTTGTTTTTTCATTGATAAAGTTGTCCTTGGAATTTTTCATATCCTTTCTGAAGATCTGAATTTTTCCAGATATTATTCATCTCTTCTTTAGCCGTTTCAATTTGATATTTTTCATCAATTTTCTTCTGAAAATGACCTTCTTTAATATTGTTGAATATTGATTGAAGCTTATTTCTAAATTCATCATCAAATAATGTCTTGGAGGCTTCCATCGCCCCATATAGAGCATTAGGACTGATCATCTTAAAGAAGTCGACAGGTCCTTTTTCAACAAGAGTATCCATTATAAGTTTACTTTCATGCCAGCACTCTAAGAAGCTGAGGTCCTGATTCACTCCATTATCTTTTAAAATTTTAAAAGCTTCAGCAATCATAAAGGGATAGAGTCCGCAGAGAAGTGTTTGTTCTGAAAAAAGATCCGCAAGAACTTCTTCTCTAAAAGTCCCATAGCTTGCAATAAAAAAGTTAAGATCTGTCGCAAGCTTTTCAAGAAATTCTTTATGATCACTTGTTGTTTTTTCTACAGAACAAAAGACAGCTGTTTTTTTTCCCGTTTTTTGATTTTCAATGATTTGGCTTGCTATAGATTTTGGGGCAAACAAAAGGTGTTCAAACTTTGGAAATTTCTCTGCAAGTTTTTGGTGCTCGACTGAATAGCCATGAGCATAAATCACGCGAGATTTTTCTGGGAGATAAGCTCCATATTCTAGAAAAAACTTTTCATGAAATTCATCAGGGATGAGGAGGGCAAAGTTGTGGCACTCAGAAAGATTAGGTCCGAGCAGAACTTGAGGGTGACTCGATGAGCGTAAATCACGAACACCGAGAGAATATTCTCTCCCAGAGGCTTGAAGATTAGAGGCCCAGGCCAAAGCTTGGTTCCCTCTTCCAATTATGATCAACTTTTCACGCTGATTCGTAGACAACAATCCCATCCTTCTTTAAGGTAAAAAAAGATGAACACCTTTTACCTCGCTCAAGGTCTTTTGACCAACCAACCCCCTGTTTTGAAGGCCACGAGCCCCGCTTTTTTGTACGGAGAGTCGGCTTTTACGAGTTTTTTGGCTGTTGATGGAAAAGTTAAGGGGCTAGAGTTCCATAAAGAGCGAATCGAACGCGCCGCGGTGTCTTTTTGGGGGGCAGAAGGCCGTCAACTTTATCAAAGATCTTTTGATGAAGTTTCTCTTGCTTCAGGGAAATTGAATGGGAGTTTTCGAGTGAGGCTGACTCTTTACAAGGATGAAGGCTTAAAGTTTTTTTGGAGTTTTGAAGCAGTTAATCCAAAACTTGAATTCCGTAAGGTTGAATCTATCCGGTGGGAAAACTTCGGACCTTTTTATAATTTTAAGTCTGCTAATTACGCTATAATTTTCAACGAACTCAAAAAACGTGAAGCAGATGATCTTATTAAAATTGGGCGAAGGGGGGAGGTCTTTGAACTAAGTACAAGTAACCTTCTGCTTTATAAAAACGGACAGTTTCAATCGCCTGCCCCATCAGAAAATGTTCTTGAGGGCTGTCAATTGAGCTTTTTTAAAACTCTTCCAGGTTTTGAGGTCGTTACACAAAAGATAACTTTAGAAGATTTGTTTAAGGCTGAATTTGTTTTAGGTTCAAATGCTGTTAAAGAGTTTTTTGTTATTAGTCAGGTTGATGAAAAGCCACTAACATACTCAAAAGAACAAGTTGAAGATTTTTGGAATCAATACCAGAAAAGCTCAGCTCTACATATGACGGATTTATGCTAAATCAAGTTTTAAAAATTGCAGATGAAGCTGGGGCGTTACTTCTTGAAAAAAAGAAAATAATCAAGAAGCTAAAACCCAGTTATAAAAAAAATGAAGGTCTTGTGTCTGAAGCAGATCTTCAAAGCGAAGAACTTGTTCGAACACGACTTTCAAAATTAACTCCCGGTTATTTTATTTTAGGAGAGGAAGATTCTTCAGTTAATAAACAAAATTTTCAATTAGCGAAAGAAGCTGATTGGGTTTGGCATGTTGATCCTCTCGATGGAACAAATAATTTTCTTAATAATTGGGACTATTATGCTGTTTCTATTGCTTTGACTTATAAAAATGAACTTCGATTAGGAGTCGTCTATGCTCCAGAAAAGCAAGAGTTCTATTTTGCTGAAAAAGGAAAAGGAGCATTTTTAAAAGTCCCAGGAAAAGCGAAGCAACAACTCCTTGCAAAAAATCATGCCAAAAAAGATTTTGATCGTTCCTTTTTTGTGACTTGTTTAAATTCTCTTGGTGGAAAAAATAAAAAAAAGTTGGATGTTTTTTTTAAAGTAAACAATGAAGCTCTTAGTGTCCGTAGAGTGGGAGCTGCCGCTCTTGATCTTTGCTTAACGGCCAGAGGTGTTTTTGATGGTTTTTGGGAACATGGATTAAAACCTTGGGACATTAATGCAGGAGCTTTAGTTTGCAAGGAAGCTGGACTAAAAGTGTCAGACTTCTGGGGTGAGAAATATCACCCTTATACAGAAACAATCGTTGCTGTTCAAAAACATTTAGCAGACCAACTCTATCAACTAATAGAACCTTCTTTCCCTTCCCGACCTTAATTGACAGTAATTGGGGCACCCCATTATAATGATATAAAATACCTATGGAGGGGTTTGTCGTGTCTAAATTAATATCCGTCATTGATGTCCATAACTCTGATTTTCTTGTGATACTTCTAAGCTTTAGTGTTTTAAGTTTAGTTTCGTTCACATTTTTGTGGTTTTATAACCGCAGAAAATTTCAAGGACTTGAACACGATCTTCCTGCTGACGTTGTTAAAAGTTATATCGATGCGATTATACAAAACTCCAATGTTTTAAAAACATCTTTGTTCCGTGGAGAGACAGGAGATTCTGTAATGCCTCCTGTAATGGGACAAGAGAGAGTTATTGAAAAAGTTAAGGAGGTTCAAGTCGGAGATCCTGAACTTCAGTCAAAGCTTGAACAAACACTTTCTCAGCTTACCCAAACTCAAAAGAAAGTTGAGGAACTAGAGGGGATGCTAAGTGGAGGGGATTCAAAGCTTAAGTCTTCAGAAAACAAGGTTGCTGAACTTGAAGCGCAAGTTGAAAAACTTAAGTCTGGATCAGCGGATGCTAACCCTGAAGAAGTAACAACCCTTCAAACTCAAATAGATGAAATTTCGAAAGAAAAAAATATGTTAAGAGAACGTCTTCAGGAATATGAAATCATTGAAGATGATCTCGCTAATCTAAAGCGTCTCCAGCAAGAGAATGAACAACTTAAGAAAAGTCTTGCAGAGGCTCAAGGTGGAGCACCTGTTCAGGCAGCGACGCCAGCCCCCGAAGCTGTTGCTGAAGCAATTTCAGAACCTGCACCAGTAGAAGAGGAAGCGGTTCCTGATAATGTTACTGAATTAGCATCTGCTGTAGCTCAAGAAGAAGAGGGGCCAACAGCGGAAACAACAGAGATGGCACCAGCTGAAGAAGAGGAAGGTGTTGCTGAGGCTAAAGAAGAACGAGCTCCAAGCAATGACCCAGATGATCTCTTAAGAGAATTTGAAAAGATGCTAGGATAAACTCTTGATGAAAATCCTGCTGTTTCTATTTCTTATCCCACTTACTCATGGATCAAGCTCTTTAGAGCAAAAGTATAAAGCTTCACCAAATTCTCCTGAAGCTTATTCCAAGTTAGAAAAAGAAACTCTAGGTCTTGCGAACAAAGCAGTGCCGACACTAATTAAAGTGATGAAGAGTGACGATTTTCCTGATAAAAATCGCTGGTTAGCAACGATGACTCTTGCTCGAATTATGGGTGTGAAGTCGATCCCTTTTATTACTAAGTTTTTAAATCATCCTCATTGGATGTTGCGATTAGCTTCTTTGAAAGTGATACGCATCTTAAAACAAAGAAAGCTTCGGAAGAAGATTGAAGCCGCCCTTTACGATAAATCGATGTTTGTTCGGCTTGAAGCTTTGGATATGATCGGTGATCTAAAAATGCATCGTTCAGCGCCAGCAGTTTGGAAGATGCTGTTTGATCAAAAGAATTATCGTAAAAACAAAAAAGGGGTTCAGGAGAAAACTGAAGTTATTAAAGAAGTGATCCAAACCCTTGGAAAATTAAATTATAAGCCTGTAAAGAAGTCTTTAGCGAAACTCATGAGCAATCAGAAGTTCAATGACTTAACTCTAGAAATCGACCGCTCATTAAGCAGTCTTACAGGAAAGCAATCACCTAAGAACTTAAGTGCTAAAAAGAATTTTTGGACCTCTCAAAAACTATAAAACAGTCCCAAGTTCTCTTTGTTCATTTTCACGTTGAATTTTTTGTAGGTATTTATCGAGTGTAATATATCGTTTAACTCGATAGAGAATTGTATTTTCTAAAATATGGTCTTTCCTAACTTCTTTCCAGCCTTGAAGGAAATCTCGTTCAATAAGCTGCCTTTTATAAACACTGACCTTAGTCACTGGAGAATTTGCCCTAAAGGATTTTTCAACGTTAACGAGAATCTTAAAACGAGCAGACTTAATTTGATCGTCGGTACTAAATGAATCTGCAAAGTTTACTTCGAGAGTGTTATCAATCCATCGAGTTTTAATAACCCCTGTCTCTTGATTCTGGAGTTCTAAATCATAGCGTTTCATAACGTTGACAACGGCAGACCAAGTTTGAGTGAAGTCAGACCTAAAGGTTTCAGAAGGAATTTCAAATTCTTTGGTAAGATACTCATACTGCTCATAAGAAGTGCATGAGAGGAATAGAAATAAACAGAGAAATCGCATATTTAGATTTTACTCTTGAAAAACAGGGCTATAAAGGCTTTTTTGCCCAACCACTTTCCTCAGGAACTCTTTCTATTGATCCATAGAGATAAAACGAGCAGGAGTATTACAAGAATAGCGAGGTTAAGCAGTCCGTACTTCTGATACAGAGTTGCTGTTCGCTCTGGAAGGAATAAGTTGAGATCAAGATGCTTTACTTCTCCAAGCGTAAGTCTTTGGCTCTCTTCACCATCAATATCAAATACAGAAGTGATCCCACTATTAGTTGAACGAACAACAGGGACTTGAAATTCAAGCGCTCGCCATTTTGCTAGAAAGAGGTGTTGATAAGGTTCAGCTGTTTTCCCATACCAAGAATCGTTGGTGAGATTGATAATCATGTGAGGGTGCTGATTGAGATCCGTACCGGTTTTAAGTGCGGCCCTTATATGGTGAGGAGAAAGTAATTCATAACAGATAGGGACAACAAATCGGAACCCTTTCTTGGTTTTAAAAATAGTGTGAATCTCATCTTTTGAGAAAAAAGAAACTCCGGGAACGTGATCTTTTAAATAAGGAGTAATAGGCCCAAAGGGAAGTGTTTCTCCAAAAGGGATGAGTTGGTGTTTATGGTAAACGTTGAGATAATCACCCTTCTCATCAAAATGAAAAGCAGAGTTATAAACCGTTTCAAGTCCATTCTTGGAAAGACTTAGTTTTCCTGTATCATAACCACCCACCAGCATTTCAGTTTCTTGTTTTGCGATAATATTTCTAAAAATGGGAGGGAGTCCTGTTGGGTTATCCTCGAGAATATCAGTATTCAAATCATCAGGGAATGAAGTTTCAGGCCAGACTATAAGGTCGAGAGGGAGTTCTGTATCAGTCATGCTTAGACTGAAGTAGCGGTTATAAACCTCTTGAAGGGAGTTAAATTGGCCCAATTCAGACTGAACCTTCATATAGTTTCCAATATTGGCTTGAACAAGACGGATATGAAAATTGGGTTCTTTAGCGTTGAGAGTTTTTTCTTGAAAAGTTAAAGGGCGGATAAATATTCCAATTAAGATCAAGATAATAGGAACAAATGTATTTAGTTTCAGAGTTTTTTTATTTCTTAGATAATGAGCAACACTCAAAGAAAACTGATAAGTGAGAAAGCTATAAAGAGGAAGTCCAAAAATGGGAGCGAGGCCTAAGGTTGCTAAAAGATTCATCCACGATTGTCCCACCCTGACTGGAAATTGAGTCGGGGTAAAGTGTTCCATAAGAGTAAGAATAAAAGCGATTAAAAGAATCAAGGCTTCAGGTTTCGAATGAAGCTTTTTTGCGATTTTTAGATTCTTTAAGTTGAACAAAACAAGATAAGAAGTCCAGACAAACGGAGTTACAATAAAAGAAAAAAGAAGAAAAATGAAAAAACTAACCGGGTAGGGAAGTCTTCCAAAAGTTGTAATGGTCTGAGGTATCCAATAAAAAGCAGTGATATTGATGGCCGCAGAAAAAATAAATAAAGAGATAAGGTCCTGCTTTTTATCCTTTAGAGAAATGTGTCGGAAGAGTAGGCTTAGCCCAATAATTGGGAAGAGCGGAAATCCGTGCTCGGATATAAAAGAAGGATGTCCAAAACAGAAAAAAGCTCCCGCGAGTAGCGGGAGCAGCTTTGTAAGGTATGGCATGATCCTAGGTTAAACAACCTAGTTTTTTCTTGCAAGATTTCTTTGACTGTTCGCTCGTGAAGCAGCGATTTTTTGCTTCCCTTCTACAACCTGCTTAGCTTTTTCAAGAGCTTGGTAAGCATCAGCTTTTCCCCCAAGAACTTTTCCTTGGAATGACTTGTGTGAAACTGAAGAAGCAACGATGATATTCTTGATTTCGGTATAAGAGAGTTCAGGGTGATTGGCCTTAATGAGGGCCGCGATTCCTGATACGAAAGCTGTCGCTTGGCTCGTTCCAGACATTCTCGCATTTGTTTTTACCGAAGATGAGTTAATTCTATAACCTGGGGCTGCAACGTGAACAGTTCCAACTCCATAATTAGATGACTTAAGAAGCTCTAGGTTTTGATCATAAGCCCCTACAGAAAGGATATTGTCGAGGTTATAACTAGCAGGGTAGTAAGCATTTTCTTTAATATCGATGTTACTTCCATTATTACCTGAAGCTGCAACGATAAGGATTCCTTTTTGCTTAGCTTTCTTTACGATTTCAAGTTCTCTTTTAGCATTAAAAGGATCTGCTTCTGGTCCACCTCCTGAGTAGTTGATGATATCAACACCCATATCAACAGCGTATTCAAGCGCCTTGATTGAGTTTACAAGGTTTTGCTCACCTGAAGCTTTTTCACTGAAGTATTTAATTGGAATAATTCTAACATTGGGGTGAATACTTTTGATGATCCCAGCAACGTGTGTCCCGTGACCATGAAAGTCCAAAGGCTTAAAAGTTTTCTTTCCTAAATGACCTTGAGAGAAGTCCGCTCCAAAGTTTTCAGAGCTCCCAACTTTATCTTTCTTAAGATAAATATTTTTAGAAAGATGCTCATGAAAGTAGTTAATTCCTGTATCGATAACAGCAACTGTAACTTCTTTCTTTTCCTCAAAGACTGATAGAGCTTTTCCTAAACTGATAGAAGGATTCAACTTAAACTGATTTTTAGTTTGAGTGAGGCCCCAGTTTGAATAATCTGAGGAAAGAAATTTTTTGATGTCACCCTTTTTAAAAGTCGCAGACTGCAAAGAGAGTGAGAGCGTGAGCACTAAAAAGATCCAAATGTTTTTCATGACCTTACCTTTCAAAATTTTTAAACCTTACAAATCCAGATCCCTCCAGAGATCCGTTACCTTGTAGAGAGCAAGACTGTTGCCAACTGCGTTATCCAGGTATTTCAATGAGTTAGGATTGAAAGCGAGGGGAGCTGTCACAAAACTGTTGTTTATTTTTTGAACAGTTCTTTTCGGGCCTGACACTCAGACTGTCTAAAAAACGAACAGAGTGTAAACTCTTACACGATTTAGTCATTTTTGAGGTAAGTCACTGTTTTTCATAGGGTTTTACTGTTTGGCATAAATGAAGTTTTTTGAAATTGACCAAAGCACGAGGGCCAGAGCCCTGGAAGCGTGCTATTTTTAAACAGTATCTGAAGCGGAGAACTTATGGATGTATTAGCTCGTGTGGTGACGGCCATCCTATTTGCGACACTGTTGGGATGTGGAAAGAAACCCGTTACCAATGCTGAGTCTGATCTGAGTGTCACTCCTCGTCTTTCTGAAAGTGAATCCAACAAACGTTTTTTTGAAGAGACAGAACAAATTCGTCTAAATTGTTCCGAACAATCCTGCCCAGAGGGAGTTTTTCTTGTGCGAGCGAGAAATTTCTCTTCAGCAGTCCCTCATACATGCACTGGACTTCTCGTTGGAGAAAATGAAATTCTTGTTCCCTCATCTTGCCTTCCAAGCCGCTATCTTAAAGATGGAAGAAGCTGTGGCGGTGCTGTCCTTGCTCGAGACTATCTGTCAGATCAAGTTTATGAATGTGATATTGTTAAAAGTGTAAAACTTGAAAAATATGACGAAAAATTTCCTGAAACTTGGCGCCAAGATTATGTGGTTCTTCAGTTCCAGAAGCTTCCTTCAAGAGAAAATTTTGTTATTCCTCTCAAGTCTGGACTCTATGAAAATAGACAATACGACCTATGGAGCTATCACTTTGATCTGTCTCAGAGGTTAGCTACACTTCAATCAAAAACTTGTATGGTTCAGTACAAGAATTATGTCCAACCTCTAGGTCTTGATACTTATTCCCCAAGCCTTTCTCTTTCTGCTTGTAAAGGAGGAGTTACGGAGTCAGATCTTGGAGGAGTTCTATTTAGAGAGAGAACTTTTGGGCGCTTTAGGGCGCTTGCAATGATAAATTCTTTTCCTGTATTCAACCCAAGTCAAATTAAGAGAGACGAAAACTTCGATGGGGCAGCTCTCATCCAGAACTTTACTTGCTTTGAATATCGCTCCACGGAGCTGAGAAAAGATGTACCAAGTTCTTGTCTCTTAAAGCTTACTTATGATCGAGTCGAAAACTCTCGTTATGAACAGCTGCTTCTTAATAAAGATTCAGAAGAGCTTGCAGTTAAGGTCGATGCGATTAAAAGGTTATACGCTACTGGTGATCTTTATATTGAATGGGATGTTTTTCTTGAGAGTACACCGAGTGAACTCATTCTAAGCCCTGTTCCAAAGTGTTTTCACAATCTTGAGAAATGGCTCATCAAATCAGAATTAAGGCGGCGTGGACAACTCGCTGAACTCACGTACGATGAAGACCTTGTATGGACTGAATACAAAATTTCTCCTTATCTCAGTTTTAATGGAAATGTTTTTCATCAGTTAGAGAACAATGAAAACTATTCCTTTCGCTTAACGATTTATCCTCGAAAATTAAATAGAACAGGTAAGAGTGAAGTCCTGGGATTTTTAGGGCGATCTTTAGAACTAGCAGTCTGCAACTAAGCCTATTGCTTTAAATCTCTCCAGC
>JAUHYH010000227.1 GCA_030426585.1 Bacteriovoracia bacterium | reverse complement strand
AAAATGAAAACAAGGAACTCATTAATACTGGCGGCCGAGTGTTAGGGATAACAACAATGGATGAAGATCGACTTAAGGCTCGCGAAAAAATTTATAAAGTCATCAACATGGTTCATTTCAACGATGAAATTTACCGTAAGGACATTGGGAGATAATCATAGCAAAAAGAGTTGCACTACTCGCCTCAGGTCAAGGGACAATTGCTGAGTCTCTTTATAAAGCTGCACTCAAAAACTCTGATAAAATTAAAATCACTCATATCATTTGTGACAAGCCTAATCCAGGAATCATTGAACGTTTTAATAAATACAATCAAGAACTCACTGTTATAGAGAAAACAGGAACCAAAGCGGAACATGAATCAGCAATTTATGAAACTCTTCAGCGTGATGACGTTGAGTGGATTTTCTTAGCAGGTTATATGCGGATTCTCTCTCCTGACTTTGTTGCTAAATACCCTAAAAAAATCATCAACATCCACCCTTCCAAACTTCCCCTATTCCCTGGACTTATGGCCTATGAGAGAACCTTCAAATCTAACGAAACTGAAGGGGGAATCACGATTCACTTCGTTGACGAAGGAATGGACACTGGTCCCATTATTAAACAGGTTACTTTTAAAAAAAATATTCATGACACTATTGAAGATTTTATTGAACGTGGAAAAAAACTTGAAAAAGAAGTTTACCCGCAGGTCTTCGAAGAACTTTTATTAGGGAATCCGTAATGGAAACATATCGAATTGAAATAACACCAAAAGAAAATAAGAAATACCTTGTCGATGGCATTGAGTTTACTAAGAAAAAGGTTGTCTATCTCTCACATCCGAATCTCTCCAGTGAAATAGTAAATCAAATTTCAAAAAACATTCTTTCAAATGACCTCACCGAAAATTATGAACTTAACGAAACAGAAACGAATGCAAAATATTTCATTGATAAGAAATTCAAATTTGGGGTGACTGATAATACAGCCAATGCGATCAAAGAATCCATCCTCTATTTCTTTCCTAAAAAAGACCTCCAAGTAACCACCGGAGAACTTTTTCTTTTCCAAGAGAAAAACCCCGAAATTAATAAGGCCCTTATCGGAAACCAACTGCTTCACAACTTCACAGAAGGCTCGATTGAGAGTCCTTACTTTGCTGATCGGTTTAAATCAGTAGACCTTGGAAAAATTGATTACCAATTCAAAAAGGCTAAAGTGCTCGATTTTACAAAAAGCCTCGATGAACTTGAAAAATGGAATCAAGAAAACTGCTGGGCCTTAAACCGACAAGAACTTGAAGCGATTCAAAAGCATTTCATGAAACCCATGGTGATGAAAGTTCGAAATGAAATGGGACTCAGTGCTAACCCTACTGATGTTGAAGTCGAAATCATTGCCCAGACATGGAGTGAACACTGTAAACATAAAATTTTCCAAGCAGAGATTGAATATACTGAACCGAAAGATCTCAATCAAAAAAAGATTGGGAATCAAAAGATAAAAAACCTCTTTAAAGAAAAAATTGTTAAGGCCAGTACGGATACGATAGAGAAGCACCAAATTCCTTGGGCCGTGAGTTTATTTAAAGATAACGCTGGAATTGTTCGCTTTGATGATAAAGTCGATCTTTGTGCCAAAGTCGAAACTCATAATAGCCCTTCTGCTCTTGATCCTTATGGAGGAGCACTCACAGGAATCTTAGGGGTGAATAGAGATATCCTCGGTTGTGGTATGGGATCACTTCCGATCGCTAACACGAATGTCTTTTGCGTCGGCTCAATGGAAAACTACGAGAAAGTATCGCTTCCATCAAACCTCTTAACTCCTAAAACAATTCTTGATGGTGTTCATGAAGGCGTGAAAGATGGCGGTAATAAATCGGGAATCCCAACCGTTAATGGCGCGATTACTTTTGATGATGATTATATGGGTAAACCCCTCGTTTATTGCGGAACGATTGGAGTGCTCCCTCAAAAGGTTAATGGCAAACCTAGCGCAGAGAAACCTTATAAAAAGGGCGACCTTATCTATATGATTGGAGGTCGCGTTGGAATGGATGGAATCCATGGTGCTACATTTAGTAGTCTTGAACTCGATGAAAACTCCCCTTCAAGTGCCGTTCAAATTGGTGACCCACTTACTCAAAAACGAGTAACTGACTTTTTAATGAAAGCTCAAAGTGAAGGTCTTTATTCTGGAATTACAGACAATGGTGCTGGTGGGCTAAGTTCAAGTGTAGGAGAAATGGCCGAACAAACAAATGGGGCCACCCTTGATCTTTCCAAAGTGCCTCTAAAGTATCCCGGGCTTTCTCCCTTTCAAATTATGATTAGTGAATCTCAAGAAAGAATGACTGTTGCTGTTCCCGTAACTCAAAAGAACTCCTTCGAAACTCTTGCTAAGAAGTATAATGTGGATGCTACCGCCATAGGGAAATTTACTGACTCAGGTTATCTCGATATTTATTATGATAAAGACCAAGTGGCCCACTTAAAACTTGATTTCCTTCATGACGGTTGTCCCCAACTTCAGTTAAAAGCGGAATACACTCCAGAAGAGAAAAGAACTTATTGGCATCAAGAAGATTTTAGAAGAGAAATTTCTTCAGATCATAAAGAAACACTTATCACAATGCTTAGTCGGCCTAATATTCGATCAAAAGACCAATACGTCCGTCAGTATGATCAAGAAGTCAGGGCCTCTACTCTAGTAAAACCTTTTAACGGAAAAACTCAAACATCCCCCAGTGATTCGGGACTGATTTGGCTTAAAAACTATGGGGGCAATGAGAATGCAGCTGTTGCCGTATCCTGCGGACTTAATCCTAAATTAAGTTTCTATGATACTTACGAGATGACACTTCATAGCGTTGATGAGGCCATAAGAAATCTCATCGCTCTTGGCGCCGATCCTCAGAAAATTTCCCTGCTTGATAATTTCTGCTGGGCCGATCCCGTCGACTCACCCAACAACCCTGAAGGAAAACAACGCCTCGCTCAGCTCGTCAGGTCTGCACAGGCCCTTTACGATTGTTGCACGACCTATGGCGCTCCCTTAATTAGTGGGAAGGATTCCATGAAAAATAATTTCAGCGATCCTAGTGGTGTAAAAATCGCCGTCCCTCCAACTTTATTAGTAACTGCAATGGGCTAT
>JAUHYH010000042.1 GCA_030426585.1 Bacteriovoracia bacterium | reverse complement strand
CCTATAACGACATAGTCTTTGTCTTTAACCTCTCGACCGAGAAGTTTATCACGAACAGCTCCACCTACGAGATAGATTTTCATTCTTCCCCCGTATTGGGATAATTTTCCCCAAAGAATTTTTTCCAAGCCTCAAGGTATTTCTCTGACATAGGTTCAATACCTTCTCTCTCCATCCGCTTGTGAAATATTATCAATTGTGGATTCATTGCTTCTACTTCTTCCTCAAATTCTTTAGTACTTTCTTCTAGAACTCTCTTTACCTCTTCAACAAAATCTTCCCCTTCTTCTTTCTCTTCCTCGCTAACATCAAGCTCGTCATAAACTCCTTCTATAGTTGCAGCAACCATAAGAAGAATGGCGTAACGATTCCAATATTTAGAAATGGCTTGAAAGTAATACTCACGGCTTACACTCGAACGATACTCACTGAAGTACTTCTTTATTGTTTTTTCCACTCCGTTTACCAAGTAAAAATCAATCACTTCATCCTTAAATCTTAAGAAGTCCACTGGAGTAAGAAAACCAACATTACCACTATGAATGACAAGAAGGTTAATAAAGCTATTAAAGGTCACTCCAAACCGAGGGGATTTAAAATTCTTCTTAATCTTCTTTATGAGAAAGTTTTCTTTTCTAAATTTCTTTAAAGTTTTAGCTTTATCTATTAATCCAACTTTAAGACTTTCTTCTAAGAGCCGATCCGCGAAGAGTCCTTCCAAGTATTTGGTTTCCCAAAGTGATAGGATTCGATAGAGGTCGGAGTCAGGACCGTGCATGACAACATAGAAATCTTTAAAAAGTTTATTCAACCTTCTTTCAACCAATTGACCTTTTTTATTAAAGCTTCGAGCAGCACGCATTAAGGCTTGCTTTCTAGAGGAACTAAGATTTTGAAACTCAACGAGGCTCCCAATCCCAAGCCCTCTATTGTTCAAATGAAAACTTGTCTGCTCTATAAACGCAAGACGCCCTTCTATCGATTTTAAATCCGGTTGATTTCCCTTTTCGACGATAGTTCTTTGATTTAAAAACTTTTCAAAGTTGAAGTTATTCGACTCTTTATAATCTTGGGTGAATAGCCTAGATTTGACTTCGTTAACATTACTAAGAAATCCCCAACAGGAAAGGGCATAACTTGGAGTTGATAGGAATACAGATAAAGCTATAAAGTATTTCACAGTCCTCTATCGGTTGATAAAGAAACCTGACTTTAACGCTTTTAAGGGAATTATTTCAAAGGCTTAGGACTTAGAAACACTGAAAGTGTTCAATTCCTACGGATGCACACTGATTCGCTTCAAGCTCATCTCTAATGAGTTCATTCGCTTCACACATCTTCTCGTTGAGTTTTGCTTGAATTGTATTGAACTCAGCCTTGGCTATTTCTACAGCAGCGAGTCCTTCCTTTACTTGTTTATTGGTGAGAAAGAAGTCTCGCCCCTGAGTAAACCCATAGACACCAGAGCCAACAGCTCCCGCACCCATAAGAACTCGCCAGTAAATCGGTAACTTTGTTGGATCAGCAATCGAACTTGCCGAAAAAGCTGATTTTATATTTCTAAAAGCAAAATACCCAAGAGTAACAGAAACAACACCTGCCGAAACCGTAAGAACCACTCTTCGAGTATTCTTATCTTTTGAATCCCTCGCCTCACGAAGAAGAGACTCAAGCTTAATGAGCTCAGAGTGTTTTTTCTCATTTTCTAAATGAATAGGATTAAAAGATTCATCGTAAGCTTCAATGAGATCAGAAAGAAGAAGATCACATTCATCAGCTTTATTCATAAACATATCCTGAGTGAACACAGGAGTAGAAAGAAGAATAATAAGAAAGACTGATAAGATTTTCATGTGCAGCGAACATAGCACAAGTCTTTGAATTTTGAAGGCATTTGTAAAAACTACAGGGCTTAAAGTAGCGGGTCAGACTTACCTATCGCTTCAAAGGCATTTTGTCTTAATTTACAGGAATCACAAGTCCCACAAGGTTTATCTTCATTTTGATAGCAAGACCACGTTTTACCAATCGGAGCTTCCAACCGCTCACATTCGTTAAGGATTTGCTCTTTACTCATCCGAATAATCGGCGTTTCAATTTGGATAATATTTTTAGCTCCAAACCGAATCAAATGGTTGAAGGCGGTATAGTACTCAGGACGACAGTCTGGATACCCTGGGGCATCCTCAACAACAGCGCCAATAATGATTTTTTCAGCACCTAAAACTTCAGCCCATGAAACGGCGTAAGCAAGAAAGATACTATTTCTAAAGGGAACATAAGAATTGGGAATTCCCCCTTTTCCAAGTTCACTCTCAACGGCCATCCCAGCGTCTGTTAGTGAACTCCCGCCAATTTTTCCAAGTTCTCTTAAATCCATCACCTTTCTGTGATCCGCGGGAACTTTATAATGGTCGCAAACATCATTAAAAGCCTTGAGTTCACGCTTTTCCGTTTTTTGACCGTATTGAATAAAGAGAGGGAATATTTCGTAACCAGCTTCAAGGCTTAGGGCCGTAATCAGAAGAGAGTCCATCCCTCCACTCATAAGGACAATCGCTTTAGGCTTGCTCACAATATTGCTCCAAAAATTTTTCTAGGGTTTGAATATCTTCGATCGTTTGATTTCTTTGCTCAAAATCACCTTTAAAAAGTGAATAAAATTTTATCTTCGGTTCTGTCCCTGAAGGACGGGCATAAAGTTTATTCCCGTTTTCAAATTCAAAGCCAAGCACATTACTCTCAACAGGAAAATCGAGCTTCGATTCCTCTCCGGAGGAATAATCATAGATTGATCGAGATGAGAAATCTTCTTTCTGTTTTAAAGTTCCAACTGGAAAAAAAACAGCCGGTATTTCTCTTAAGAGATTCATAATTCTTTTAATCTTCTCTTCACCTGAAACACCTTTATAGCTAAGACTCAACAAAGACTCTTGGTGATAACCATATTCTTTAGAAATTTCTTCTAAAACTTGAGCAAGATTTTTTCCTTGTTCCCTAAAATAGAGAGCAAGCTCACAAAACAAAGTCACAGAACTGACTCCATCTTTATCCCTAACTTCATCATGGCTCATCGATCCAAAAGATTCTTCACTTCCAAAAATATATTGGAAGGACTCACCTTTTTTTTCTTTATCAATCAGATACCCTCCCATCCACTTAAAACCAGTCAGTGTATTCACGACTTCAACATCAAAGGCCTTACAAAGAGTTTCTTGTAAAGTTGACGTCACAATCGTTTTAAGAACAAGAGCATTCTTTTGAATCTTCCCCTGCTCTTTAAGAGTGAGAAGCTTATAATAAAGCATAAGGACAGCAATTTCGTTTCCATTTAAATAACGAGGGCTTCCCTCAATATTAAGAACAACACCCATCCGATCGGTATCAGGGTCAGACCCTAGAGCAAGATCAGCGTTTTCTTTTAACATAAGATCAACGGCAAGTTTGAGTGACTCAGGCTCTTCAGGATTGGGATAACTTGTTGTCGGAAAGTGCCCATCGGGCTTAGCTTGTTCTGGAACAATTATGAAATTCGTGAAACCCAACTCTTTAGCGGCCCTCTCACAAAATTCTCCCCCCGTACCATGAAGAGGTGTGTAGACAATTTTAACTTGATCACCTTTTGAGGTTACCAAATCTCTTCGCAAACATTCTTTTTGAATAATTTGAAAGTAAGAGTCGTAAAATTCATTACTAAAATATTGAATCTTTCCTGACTTAAGCCCCTCATCAAAATTCATGGGCTTAATCACTGACCAATCTTCAATTGAATAGAAACTTTCAATAATTTGAGCATCTAGAGGAGGAGTTACCTGGCAACCTTCAGAGTTATAGGCTTTGAAACCATTATATTCGCTCGGGTTATGGCTTGCTGTAAGCATGACCCCACAATCACAATTATAAAAACGCACGGCATAAGAAAGTAGCGGAGTTGGCGTCGGTCGGTTCACCACGTAGACCTGATACCCCTCACCCGCAAAAACTTCGGCCACGGCCTTAGAGAATTCTTCACTGGTCAAACGAGAGTCACAGGAAATTGCGACCTTTTTATCCGATTTTCCTTTACCTGCTGTTGTCGCCAAAGCGTAGGAAGCCTTTCGGACGTTATAAATATTCATTCGGTTGCTTCCAAACCCGACCACCGAGCGAAGGCCACCAGTTCCAAAGTTTAAATCCTTGTAAAACCGATCAAAGATTTCATCTTTTTGATCCCCCTCAATAAGGGTCTTGAGCTCTTGGCGATCCTCCTCAGAAAAATACGGATTCTCGGCCCAAGATTTTGCCTTTGTAAGAACTTCATCAATATTTTGCATAAATAGAGATCCCTTTCTAAAGTGCTGATTTTAGGCTAAATTACAGTTCTTGTATAGAATGAGGAATCTGCAATGGCAAACCCGTCACAGAAGCACAAATTAAACGTAGAAGGCCCTTGGTACTGCACAGACCCAGATGATGAGGATGGGGAAGGGTGTATTGCCTGCAATGTTTGCTACTCTGGAGCCCCAGATTTCTTCGCCGAAGATGACTACGGTAACGCCTACGTAAAAAAGCAACCAACAACTCCTGAGGAAATAGAGCTTTGCCAAGAGCAAATGGATCTCTGTCCTGTTGCCTCCATTGGTAGCGACGGTTAATGGCCGCCCACCATTTAAGTGCTATTTTCGCACTTCTCGCGAACCTCTTTTTTTCATTTTCAAGTCTTTTCTTTGGACGCTTTAGCCAACGGCTTGGCTCCACTTGGATGAACACTCTCAAAGCAAGTATTGCCTTAATTGGTTTTGGTTCGCTTTGTGTTTTCTTTGTTGATTGGGCATCCCCTACTCAATATCAAATGGTATTATTTTTTATTAGCGGGTTCATTGGTTTGGGAATTGGAGATATCTTTCTACTCCAAGCCTTTGCGACACTGGGCCCCGCTCGAACGCTCGTCCTCTTTTCTTTCCAACCGATGATTTTCATCTTCGTAGACAGTTACGTTTTTAACTATGAACTTAGTGCGAATAATTATACGGCCATTGGAATTTTTATTACTTGTCTGGCCCTTTTTACTTATGAAAACAGAAATCCTAACAAGAGTTGGGCCTTCACTCCTCTCTTATTTGCCTTGATTGGTATTGCTCTCGACGGTGTTGGGATCTTCATGACCAAAGAGGCTTTCGCCAGTGAACCTGCCATCGATAGTATTCAGGCTAATTTTATCCGAACGGCTGGAGCGGTAATATTTTACGTCCTTTTAAACTTTGTCCGCCCGATTCATTTAATAAAAAAATTCAATACCCTTGATAGAAAACTTAAATTTCAAGCCATTGGAATCAGTGTGCTTGGAACCTTCCTTTCTCTCCTTTGTTATCTCCAAGCGCTAAAACTCGGAGCCGCTTCGGTCGTCACAGCCATTACGGTTACGGGACCAATCTTTTCCACTCTCTGGGAATCATTTTTAGATAAAAAGAAACCAACCAAAGTTCTTTATCTATGTTTGGTCATGTTTCTTGTCGCGTTTTATTTAAATTTTAACCAAATTGCTAATTAAAGACTTTCTTACCAAAGACATAACCAAGTGATGCGAGAATAATCACTGGGAGATAATGAGAAACCATTAAATGAGCTGATTCAACAAGGGGGCAAGTTGCTTGAGAAACAAGTGAACCAATGCCGACTCCTACAATCATGCATAAGGCTGAAACTTCTTTTCTTTTCATCGGAGCTGCTTTAACTCCAAACCAATAAAGAAGAGCAGTAGGTCCCATCGCCGCTAATAACGAGAAGTTAAAACAACCGTGGTAAAACATATATTGTGAGTCATGCCCTATTCCTGCATTAAGCGTATTAACCCCCATTGAAATGAGCCAAAGCCCTAAAGGGATCATAAGGTAAGGAATTTCATACTTGTCTTCACTACCAGGAATTGAAAGTTCAAAAACCCATTTCGCTGTCCACAGGACAAACAAAAGCATCGCTCCAAACTGAAAACTCATCAAAACGTTAAACACAACATCGTGTTCAACGAAGAAGACAGCTCCCAAGCACCATATAACAGTAGGAAGAAACCAATAAGCAAGCCGCACATTGGGTGTTGCCAGAACCTTGGTTGTCCCATGCTTTGAAAGCTCTTTTATGAAATCACCATTCTTCACTTAAACGTTTCCTCAGTTTTTTTAAACCTCTAAAAATATTCACTTTCACTGCTGACTCACTCATTCCGAGATCATCGGCAATATCTTTAATTTTTTCGCCTTCTAGTTTGGCCCGCCTGATAACTTCTCCTTGATTATCACTCAGCTCTCCAAGGAGTTGTTTTACTTCTTGAAGATGGTATTGAACATCAAGCTCTAGCGAACCATCAGCCATAAAATCAGAAAGTTCATCGGTCTCTTGGTTTCGATAATGCTTTCGAAAAAAGTCCGCTGTTCGAAAACGGACAATACTATAAAACCAATTATAGAAAGATCGATCTTCATCATAAGTCTGAAGGGACTTGTGAACACTCAGGAGAATCTCTTGCTTCAAGTCCGCTCTAATATTCTCATCTTGGACCTTAGAGCGAATCATGAGCTCAACCATGGCATCCACCTTTCTCAAAAAGAGCTCGTAATCTTCAGCATGACCGTCGCGACGGTACTTCGCGATTAACTCTTCACAGTCTTGCCCTTTACGGCCACTCATAGGTTTATTCGTCCTTAGATGGGATTTGGTTACGGTAAAGTTTAGCATGGGCTAAAAGACGCTTCAAACTAATCACTCTTAAGCCCTATTTTCTTACGTTTGGGCTTATTTAGCTCAAGACTCTCTAAATTATCTAACCTCTCAAAGACAACTTTAAAAACTTGAGCCGTATCCCGCTCCAGCTGGTTTACCTTCCGATCAACCCTCTCCTCTAGCGCATAATAACTTCTTAGTTTAACGAAGATTCGCATAATCGAGATGTTCACCTGAGCCGCTCTATCAGATTTCAGGACACTAGAGAGCATTGCGATGCCTAACTCACTGAAAACTAAAGGTTTCTTAGTTCTCCCACCTCTCCCTGTCTTTGATGTGCCAATTTGGCACATCAAAGAATCGAATTCATCTTGATTCAATTTGAACATAAAGTCCTCAGGGAACCGCTCAATATTCCTTCGAACCTGTCTATTCATAGCCCTCGTTTCGACTTCATAAAGTTTAGCCAAATCACTGTCCAGCATAACTTTTTGTCCACGAATTACATAAATCATATCTTGAATATCACTGATTTGAACTTTCATGAAATCCTCCAAATCTAGTAATAAATAGAAAGGAAGACCATGAGAAGTTTTTAAAGAATTGAGAAAGATTTTTTTTAGAAACGAAACAGAAGACATAAAAAAGGCTGGTCATAAAATACCAGCCTTTTTTATTATCATTTAATTATAAAACTAGAGTTTGTAGCACAAAACTGACTTGCTTAGAGATTTTAACTCCTGAATTACTTTAGTATTTATCTTTGCAACTGCTTCTGCTCTAGATCTTCCTCTTGCATTAAAATGCCCTTTTTTAAGAATTCTTGGTTCAGGATTAATTGTTGTTGCATAATAAGTGCTTTCATATTTTGGACTTTCGCATAACCAGTTTTCTTGAACAGCTTCACAGCTATCTTTACCTTCGTTAAAGCCTCTTTCAAAGTCAGATTCATATGCGTGTGAAGACATGCTTCCAGCCATTATTAATCCAATGAAGATTTTTTTCATAAATACTCCTAAGTTTTCGTTTTAAATTATTGTTTCATGTACAGCAGATTTTTCGCCTTTTCAAGAATTTTGTTCATAATTCAAATGTTTACAACGCAACAAGTGCTCGTTTTTACCAAGTTATTATGAAAAGTCTCTTCAAATACTCGTTACTGAAAAAATTACAGAAGTTATCTTAAAGCTGGTTACTTCTGTATAACCAGACCTTTAAGATAATCACTCTCAGGAAACCCCTTCACTCTCGGACAATCCTCTGAAAGTCCAAGATCTTTGATGATTTTCCCACCTTTGAGAAGCGGCTGAATAAGGGCCCTAAATTTCTTTCGAGGTACTTTATGAGTATTGAGGAAAACGATGAGCTTCCCTTTAGGAGCAACAGCCTTCCAAAGTTCTGCCCAATTTTTTTTATAAAAATCTTGCGCCGACTCTCGTTTTTTCCCATCACTACTAAAACTAGGAGGATCACTAACAACAAGGTCATACTGTTCTTTATTTTCTTTTAAAACCTTAGCACAAGATTTCACAATAGAAGTATGACGATCACTCCAACCATTCATCTCTACATTTTCTTCAAGCCACGCCATATATTTTCCAGAGAGGTCAACCGAAGTCGCTTCGGTCCCATGACTTAGTCCTTGAAGTGAAAAAGCTCCCGTATAAGAGAAAAGGTTTAAAACCCTCTTTACGTTTTCAAACAACGGATCAATTTCTTTTCTAATTGAGGCCATGTCTGTATAGATCCCAATGTCATGATACTGATTCAAGACAATCTTATAATCAATTCCATACTCTTTTAATGTAAAAACCGGCTCAGAGTCATCGGGCCCAAAGGGCGTTTGTTTTTGCTCCCCCGGGATACGTCTTTGAATCCAAATGTTTTTACTTTTTAATTCTTTGGTAATTAAAGGGAGATACTTCTCCCATACAAAAGCTTGGTATTGAATCAAAATATGGTCTTTCAGTTTTTGAATCAGAAGACCTGGCAGACCATCAACTTCTCCAAAGCACAAATAAATATTCTCTCTTTGATAGTCCTTATTACGTTTTTCAATTGAAGCTTTAAGAGTTTGCTTTATATAAGATTCAAGCCCCTTCATTTGTTTTGTTAGGAATCGGGCTTTAATTCTTGGATGCTGAGGATCGTGAAGAAACCAACCTAATTCTTCTCCCGTCTTCTTTTCTTTTATATGAAGAATTTCCTTCCCTTTTGGAAAGCGAACGGTGTATTCATCTTTCAGGATCCAAGGGTGTCCTTGTTTAAAAAGGCGAAGTGTTATAGGGTGAAGCTCCAAAATGTCCATGACTGCAGGTACCATGAAGAGTCTTAAAAAGTACATTCTTTTCCATAAACCCTATGGAGTTCTTTCACAGTTTAGTGGTGATGAGTACAGGACATTGGCCGAATTTGGTCTTCCTAAAGATGTTTATCCCGTGGGAAGACTTGATAAAGATTCTGAAGGGCTTCTGCTTTTGAGCAATGATGGTCCTTTTATTGAACAATTTCTTTTAGAGCACCCTAGAGTTTATTGGGCCCAAGTTGAGAAAGTTCCTTCTGAGGAAGCAATTAAAACTCTTTCTCAAGGAGTTAAAATAAAATCAGGAATGACCAAGCCTTGCAAAATACAACTCATAGAAGAACCCATCCTCCCCGATCGCGATCCCCCGATTCGCTTTCGAAAAACGGTTCCTACTGCTTGGTTAGAACTCACTTTGAGAGAAGGGAAAAACCGGCAGGTTCGAAAGATGACCGCCGTGATTCAACATCCGACTTTAAGATTGTTTCGTTCGGGCCTTGGAAAAGTACGCTATGAAGATCACCCCTTAAAGCAAGGCGAATGGAAAGAAATCTCTAAGTCAGATTTAATTTAGAAGAGTTCGCAAAGATCATCTAATAAAAGAGGATAATGTTTTCGAAGGTGATCCCAATCCTCTGACTCAAACGATTTTTCGGAACTAGAAACTTGCTGCCCATTGTGTTCTGGAAAACCCCAGTCAACAATGCATTTACTCTTAACAACACCTTTTCCATCATCATTAAGATCTGAAGCATCAACTTGTATTTGAAACTGAGTGGTGGGTTTTCCTTTTCCCATATATTCTTTCATGGCCTGGACCATGGATTGCTTTTGCTCTGGATTAGCCAGTTCAAGCGCGCGCTTCATCGACTCAAGCGTATTTCGTGCCACATACTTTGCCTTAGAAGGAACTTGAATCTCTGCCTGTGAGGACTTTTCATCTGTAATATAGCGATAAGAGAAGCCGTCGAGAACATGAAGGAAGAACTGGTCGACCCCACTACTCGAAGCAAAAGCCTTCTCTACGTTTGCTTTTCTTTCTTGATTGAGTTTTTCAAAGTCTTCTTTCATGGGGCTATCTTAAAGAAATGTCGCCTAAAAAGCAAAAGCGCCGAACCTGAGTCCGGCGCCATTGTGTAATCTATTTAAAATTGATTAGAACTTAAGAACAAGTTTTCCGTAATAGAAATCCCCATCGGGGTTTACAAAATTGATACTGTTGTTTCGACCATCGTTGTTATAAAGGTCTCCTGAACTTACGTGTCCAAGAACAAATGAAAGATTGTCATTCGCAGCATAGACAAGTTCTTCATAAAGCTCAAACCCGTCATCCACTCTTTCTGCTTGTGAATTCCACTTCATTTGGTAACCATAACCAACTTCAACAGAAAATCGCCCCGAACTAAACCCACCAACGAGGTAATGAATAACATCGTTTTCAACAACAGGAACCATTGTATTTGAATCGCTATCAAGTTGAAGTCTTTCATCTTTGAAGAAATGACTCATTATTGGCTTATAAAGAGCATAGAAACTTGTCGAGTTAACATCTGTTGAGTACATGATAGAAGGACCAAATCGAACTCTATTCACTTCACCAAAACCTTTCGTTCCATTCTGCTCGCCTTGAAAAAGAATTCTGAAGTCAGAGGCAAAAGTAATGTCTTCAATTTTTGCAATCGTAAACCTATGTCTTAAACGAATATCTCTTCTTGTTGTTTCTCCTGTGCTATCTGAATATCTGAAACCTGGTCTTAACGTAAAGTTATGATCATAAGAGTTGATATAAGTGAAAAAGAAATCCAGATCAGTATTGTTCGTGTTCTCAGTGCTCTGATTCACCGTCGTAGAAGGGATGATATCGATATGAGCTGAGAAACCTTCTGCAAAAACGTTCGAAGTTGTTAAAGCAATGAGTAATGCTAAAAGTCTCATTATTCCCCCTGCTCCATTTCAATTTCAACTTCTTCTTCATCAGTTTCTTCATTATCAGTATCAGTAGCTTCAGAACTTTCTTTGTCTGCATAACCGACATAATAAGCAACTTCTTTATCCATAATTGAAAGTCTCGCAACATAAAGAATTGCTCCGTCATGCTCTTGAAGACCATTCTCTAAAGCTTCGCTTTCGTCATTTAGAGTTTTTCTCTCAATAATGACATTTTGAGACTCACGATCAGTGATATCACTCATAAGATTAATAAGCTTATTATCCGTTTCATTTAAAATTTCAGCGATTTCAAAGCTATCAGATTTGATTCCTGTCTCTGCAAGAGTCTTTATTGAACTCATCGCATCTCCAATAATCTTATTAATTTCAGGAACTCTGTGAGCCTCTTCAGCTTGCTTTATTGCAAGTTCAGCTTCTTCTGCTTCAGCTTGCTCTTCATTTTTTTCCTCTTCTACTTCAGCATTTTGAGCTTCAGAGGTAGATGTCGCCGTTGACTGACTTTTCATTGCAATTGCGAAATCTTTACTTTTGTTTTTAGAACATGAAGTTCCAAGACCTAATAGAATAACTAATAAACCAATCGTTTTGATCATTTCTGACTCCTTATAAAACATCGATTACTCAATTATCCCATTTTCTAAGCCTCTCTTGGGCAAGCCTTACATCTTTTCAAAAGGGTGTAAAAAAGTTGGTCAGAAAGCGGGAATCGGGAGTGAGGAGTCGGGAATCAGAGACGGGAGTCGGTTTTCAGGCACAGGAACTGGCTCAGGACAGGATCAGGAGGGTTACTGGGTTTAAAATATCTTTAGATACAAGGAGATCAAATGCCGACGAATGAGGTGTACAAGAGAGTACTCCGCAGTGAGGAGGCATTTAGATCGACGATGTAGATGAAGGTATTTTAGACTCAGTAGAGTTCGACGAAATCACCTTCGGTGACTGAACCGCCGGAGTGCAATATCGCAACGGCCCCATCTGGGCCAAAATAATCAATGATTTCAACGGTTCCTTTGACCTCTCCATGAGAGACTCCAAGCATTGCTCCGGTTTCAGGATCGTAGACCTCCTGGCCTTCAGTAATAACCTTGAGAACGTCACCCAGTTGAATTCCAGAGTTTCTACCCGCATTGATATAGATCTTAGAACCAATAATTTTAGCCACTCGCCCTACCCAATCCAGCTTTGAAACAAGCTCTGTGATTTTAGGAACGAATTTTCGAGTAGCAACCTTGGCCGAATATCTTAACATCCCTCTTTTATAAGCGACGTTATCTTCTGTTCTTTTAAGATAGAAACGAAAACTTTGGTCATCAACATTACCCTTGTTGGTATCCACAAAGATCTCTTTTCCGTTAGTAATGTCGAAAACTCTCACTTCGACTACTGCTTGAGCAAATGATTTCGTCTGACGAACAAATCCAATCTCATCGGTTTTTTGTCTCACACGAGCTTTACTAATTCTACCGTAAACGACAAGGTTGATACCTGCCATCTTAGCCTTTTTCGTAAGTTGAACAAGCTTCACACCGCCTGCAGCATAAATCTCTTTTGAGCTTCCAAAGATTTTGTCGGCAACAGGATCAATAATGATATCTTTGGTTCCCCCGAGAGTTTTTCTTAGCTCTTCTGTGGCCGTAATCGCGAGGTCCTCTCCTCCATGCGGAGTTTCATTCATAAAAGTTAAAAGAGCGATTTTCTTCTTAATTGGGCTAAAAAGTTTTGGATCCTCTCCACTTTTATTATAGCCATAACCAAGATTGTCTCTTCTCTTGAGACCAGAAAATTGTGTACAGGACGAAATAAAGAAAACGAGCGCGAGTACTCTCATATGACTATTTTACGTTTTCTAAAAAGTTAATGTAAGGGGGAATTCTCTACTTTGAATGGTTAAAGGAAAGCCATTTTTACCAATATATTCGACAATTTTAATCAACCTATCTTGCTCCCCTTTATAGTACAAGTCTAGGGTAACTTCTTTGCTGGTAATGGTTGTAATTTCCGCACGAAGTTTTATTTCAGCTCCATAGCTATTGAGCGTATCCATAAAGTCATGAACTTGCTTGAGGTTTTTAAAAGATTTTACGACCACTTGATCCTTATTAGTTCGTTCACTTTTCTTATCAAGAGCAGCTTTTACTTGAATAAAATCAGTAAGGGGGATCTTATAAATGGCATTCGCAAGTAGATTTGGGACACGATTCGCCTCAACTTGCGTAATTTCTTTTTGCTGAGTCCTCATTTGTCCTTCGTAAAGAAGTTGATAATCAGAAGAGAGAACACTGAAATCTACCGAAAGCCTAAAAAGGTATCTTTGAAATGTTTTTTCAAGAACATCTTTTTTGATTCTTACGTGCATATCAATAAGAGCATCACTTGGACGCATTTTTTCACCAAGTAATGTTCGATACTTCCGAACATTGATTTCTCGTTTTTTTCTAGCGAAATCAGATTCAAGCCATTTAATCCATGCTTCCGTAATGCTTGAGTGAAATTCATCCTCACTTGAAAAATCAAGATCTTCCCAGGTAAAACCTTCCGTTTCGTAATTCAGTCTTACATACAACGCTTCAGATTTATTATCCGTTTTATCAGTCTCAGACTTGGTTTCAATAATATTAGCATAAGCTACGATAAGACTCGGAACATCGACTTGCACCTTAACTTGCATTCTTTGGATTGTTCTCTCTTTATCATCTCTCCATTGTCTCAAAATTTTATAAGAAACGATTGATCGATAAAGATTTTCATATTGAGTTATTTTATTAAATAGGAAGTTATCAACTCTACGTTGAAGTTCAGCTCTTTGCTGAGAGTTTAAGTTTTTTCGAACTTTTACAATTTTTTTTCCATTTTCATCGAGCTCAGCAGTTCTTTCTGCAAGCCCAATTCTTAATTTAAAATCTTCCTCTTGTTCTTGAATACTTTCTGAAAACTTTGCATCTCTACTTTTAAAGAAAAGTTCTGGATCTTTCCCTTTATTTTTAAGCTCACGCTTAATTGCTCTGTCATAAGCTTTATAAAGAAGTTTTCTTTTAATTGTTTTGAGGCCATCACCTTTAGCAGGTCGGTACCAGGAATAGACGTTATGCCAATTTTGCTCGGGCGCAGTCCAGGCGAGACTATTGAACAATAAAGTTAACGCAATTACTTTTAAATAAATCATTTATCTTTGCCACCATTTGAGGGTGCGGATTGACGAGAAAGTCGTCTCCTAAATCCATTTTTCCGCTTCCCTGTGATGATGTAAAGTATAACTCAGCTGGGATGCTTCCGCGATAACTCAATAGAATGTTTTTAAGTTTATCCAGTTCATTCCCCTCAGCTTTTCCTAAATCAATCGAAATTTTCACTTTTTTGACTCTCGCATCAGCTTGGTCAGTAAGTCGATGCAATTTCATTGGAAAAAACTTACGAGGTTCCTCAGCTAAATTTACAACCCCATTCAGAACAAGAGGGTCTTCAGAATCTAGATAGTGCCCGTATTCAGCATAGGTTTTTGGAAAGAGTATGACATCCATTTTCCCTGAGAGGTCCTCTAGCGTCGCAAAGGCCATTTTATCTCCCTTCTTGGAGATAAAAACACGTTCCGCTTTTAACATTCCTGCTAGAGTAACTTCTCGTTTATCTTTTCCATCTAATTCTTTTACTTTCGCAATATTCATTGAACTTAAGTCTTCAATGATGTTTTTAACTTTATCGAGAGGGTGACCTGAAACATAAATACCCATCAGACTCGCTTCATAGCCTAATTTTTCACGATCTTCAAAATCTTCAACTTCATGAATATCAATCATTTCATTTTCAGTTGAAGTGTCTCCACCCAGAGCATCAAAAAGACTTCCCTGACCAGAAGCTGCATCTTTTTGTTTTCCTGCTGCATACTTCATAATCATTTCCATATTCTCTAATAAGGTTTTTCGATTATGAGATTCGCACTCATCAAAAGCACCAACTTTGATCAAGGACTCGATAACTCTTTTGTTAATAAGTGAATGGTCGATCCTTTCACAAAGATCGACGAATCCTTTATAAGGACCATTAGCCTCTCTCTCTTCAACGATCGCCTTAACCGCATTCTTACCAACGTTTTTAACCGCCCCCATTCCAAAACGGATATTTCCATCGACAACGTTAAAAAGCCATAAAGATTCATTAACATCCGGAGGAAGGATCTCAATTCCGTGTTCTTTGGCATCGTTAATATAAGCTGTAACTTTATCAGTGTTATTGAGTTCTGTTCCAAGAAGTGCCGCAAAGAAAGGTGCGGTATAGTAGTATTTCAAAAAGGCTGTCTGATAAGCAATAAGAGCATAGGCAACAGCGTGCGACTTATTGAATCCGTATTCAGCAAACATGGCCATGAGATCAAATAGTTCTTCTGCTTTCTTAACATCAAAACCATTTTCTCGCGCACCATCAGTAAAAATCTTTTTATGACGAGCCATCTCTTCGACTTTCTTCTTACCCATAGCTCGTCTAAGCATATCAGCTTGCCCGAGTGTATAGTTGGCAACAATTCGAGAGATGTTCATAACTTGCTCTTGATAGACAATAATCCCGTAGGTGTCTTTGAGCGTATCTTCTAACTGAGGGAACGGGTAAGTTGTCGCTTTTCTTCCGTGCTTGATATCAATAAAGTCATCAACCATTCCAGAACCAAGTGGACCTGGCCTAAAAAGAGCGTTGATCGCAGTAATATCCTCAAGAGTATCCGGCTGAATCCTTTTACAAAGATCCTTCATTCCCGAAGACTCAAGCTGAAACACTCCTGTCGTGTTACCAGTCGAAATATAGTCGTAGATAGCTTTGTCTTCTAGGTCTATTGATTCAATATCAAAATCTGCTTTATGATCACGCTGAATAAAATTAACCGCATGCTGTATAACGGTTAGAGTTTTAAGCCCAAGGAAGTCAAACTTCACTAGGCCAATCAATTCAGAGAAATCTTTATCAAACTGGACAACTTGTTCGCCTTCTCTACCTTTATAGAGTGGGCAATAGTTCACAAGCGGTTCATTCGTAATAATAACCCCTGCTGCATGAATTGAAGCGTGACGGAGTAACCCTTCTAACCGCTTTGAAATCTCGATGATTCTCTCAACCTTCGGATCTCCTTTCATCAGCTCAGCAAACTTAGGCTCCATTTCAAGGGCTTTTGATAAAGTAATCCCGAGTTCATCTGGAACAAGCTTGGCAAGCATATCGGCTTCACTATAAGGAAGTCCGTAAACCCGAGACACGTCTCTAATAACAGCTTTAGCTTGAAGTTTTCCAAAAGTAATAATTTGACCGACTCTTTCTTTACCGTATTTTTCAGTCACATAATCAATGACTTCCCCTCTCCGATCTTGGCAAAAGTCGACGTCAAAGTCAGGCATCGAAACCCTTTCGGGGTTAAGAAAACGTTCGAAGATCAGGTTATAAGGTATGGGATCGAGATCGGTGATCTTGAGGGAATAAGCAACCAGTGAACCCGCGCCGGACCCACGGCCGGGCCCGACAGGAGCAGGCGCACCGGGAGCTCGGCGGCCTCGGCCAGAGGTTCGCCCTCGTCGCCCAGCTGGTTACCGAACGTGGTCTCCAGGTCGATCACGTCACGCAGCAGAATGTCTTCGGACAGAAGTTCGTCGCGCCAGATGGTGATCGCCTGGAAGGTCAGCGGG
>JAUHYH010000041.1 GCA_030426585.1 Bacteriovoracia bacterium | reverse complement strand
AACGACTCCGGAAACCTGTAAAACATGTGGAGGGGCGGGGGAAATTCGCCGTCAGCAAGGTTTCTTCACAATGGCCCAAACTTGTTATCATTGCCAAGGGATTGGCGAGACTATGCAAACAGTAAAAAAGAAATCCAAGCTCAGTGTAAAAGTTCCAGCTGGGATTGATGATGGTCAAAAACTTAAGCTTACAGGAGAAGGTGGCCCAGGTTTTAAAGGTGGACCTTCAGGTGATCTTTACGTCGATATAAGAGTTGAAGAGCACCCTATCTTTGAACGTGAGGATTATGATATCTATTGTGATGTACCGATTAGTTTTTCACAAGCAGCTCTTGGAGACGAAGTTGAAGTTCCAACACTCTCTGGGAAAGTCATGGTTAAAATTCCTCCTGGAACTCAGTCCGGGAAAAGAATGAGATTAAAGTCAAAAGGTATTACTCGACTTGACGGTTATGGTACTGGTGACCAAATTATTAATTTGGTTCTTGAAACTCCGACGAGACTTTCTAATGAAGAAAGAGAGCTGTTTGAGAAACTCTCTGAGTTAGAAGAACGTGGGAATTCAAACCCACTATCGAAAGGGTTTTTCGACAAAGTACGCGATCTTTTCTAAATACTCTGTATTTAATCAATTTAATTAATCCTTGGAAGCTCGCTTGCAGCTTGATAGATTTATATAGTCTAAAAGAGGTTGTTTATGGCCGCAGTGGGCTTACTTATCATTAGAGTCTTTATTGGTATTTCCATGATTGCTCATGGCTACCCAAAGCTAACAAGTACAGAGCGTTGGGAATGGCTTGGCTCACAAATGATTCATATCGGGATCAATTTTGGATATGAAATCTTTGGTTTTTTAGCTGGTTTCGTTGAGACGATTGGCGGGCTGTTCTTTTTGGCAGGATTATTTTTTCGCCCCTCTTGTATTGCTCTCGTTTTTACCATGTTTATCGCCATGATGTACCACGTAAATCAAGGTGACCCCTACAGCGCAACATCACATTCGTTAGAGCTTCTTGCTGTCTTCTTAGGGTTTGCTTTTATCGGTCCAGGAAAATATGCGATTAAGAAATAGTATTCTTTTAACACTGTTCTTGGTTTTCTTTAGTTGTTCAGGCATTAAACCTTTGGCTAAAGAGAAACAATTCTCTGAAAACTTTAAAAATCAAATCATTCAAATAAAAAAAGAAATGGTCATCAAGAACTATTCAAGAGCGAGACAATTGTTGAATAGTATTGATGGTAAAAACTTAAAACCAATAGAGTTAGCCGAAAAATATAACATTCTAGGGTTAATTGAATTTGGAGAGTCAAAATATGACAGAGCGAAAAGCTGGTTTATTAAGGCTTTAAGTTTTGATTTTAACCAACCTGAACTCATCAACCAAATTGTTCTCAATATTGCTAGTGCAGAATACAAACTAGGAAACTACCCAGAAGCTTTTAATCGTTTGGATTCGATAGAGGTTGATTCCCTTGTTCAAAGAGATCGAAAAAAACGATATATTTTAGCCTATGTCATGGCGAAAAAACTTAAAAGAGAAGATGAAGAATTTTTTGCTTTAGTAGGGTTACTTTCCTCGATCAAGACTAAAAGAGATCTGGTTGGTAATAGATATTACAAAATTTTAAGTTATAAATTTGATAAGCTTGATTCAAATAAAAAACTTAGACTTCTTTCTGATTTTGAAAAAAAGACTCCCTCGGTTGTTGTTGCCCACTTCGCTTATAACTTATCGATGAGCTTTTATAAAGAGGGGAAAGATGATGATGCCAAAAACCTCAAAGAGTGGATCCTTGATAATTTTCCAAAATATCAAGCAAACTTCAATGATGTTAGAAAAGCTGATATTGAAGTCTTTCAAGAGATTGATACAAAAAAGATTGGTATTATTTTGCCATTATCAGGTCAGAAGAGAGACTTCGGGTTAAGGGCGCTTGATGGTATTACACTGGCACTTAAGAAGCTTGGTGATCCTTTTACACTGGTTATTAGAGACTCAAAGAATTCAGTTAATGCAGCTGCAACTTACGCTCGTAATTTGATTGTAGAAGAAAAAGTCGCTTTGATTATCGGAGGACTTTTTTCGCAAACGGCGCAAAGAGAATTTGAAACGGCTCAAAAACTTGGTGGTATCTATATTTCTCTTTCTCCTATCTATCTTGGGTCAGAGAAAAAGGACCCTTTGTTGATTGAGCTTCCAGGTTCAGTTGAGTCTCAAGTTAATGCAGCACTTTCAGAAGCGGTTGCCTCTAAACTTGGAAAGAAAGTTGCGATTTTTTATCCTGACAACAATATTGGAAGTGCTTACCTTGATGAGTTCTGGAAACTTTCAGACGAAAGACACTTTGAAGTTATTACGGCTGGAAGTTACCCAGCTGATGCGACAGATTTTAGAGACCCAATCAGCAACATGGTGGGATTAAAGTATCAAAGAGAAAGAAAAGAAGAATACGAGCTGTGGGAGAGTATTTATAAAGCAAAATACAACAGCACTGATCGGATTCAAATTTTACAACCAGTGGTAGAGTTCGACTGGATTTTTGTTCCAAGTTTTCCTCAGCAGGCGATTCAAATTATTCCTTCGTTTAGATACGTGGGAGTTAAAAAAGTTCCTTTCATGGGAGGGCCAAGTTGGAGAAGTCGTTCAATTATTTCTCGACAAGGGAAGTTGGGAAAAGTCTTTTATATCGGAGATCTCATTGAGGAAAAGAAAGAGAGTTTTCGAAAGATCTATACTGCTGAATACAAAAGTCAGCCTAAACTACTTGAAACAATGGGTTTTGATTCAATTTACTTAGCTAAAGAAGTTCTTCAGCAAGGAAATTGGTCTGACAGGGAAGAATTAAATCGCAACTTCTCTGAAAGAAAATCAGTTAACAGTTTTCTTTCAAGTTGGAATAGAATCGGTCAATCTTGGATCAAGTTGATGAATGTCAGCAAGATCACTAATCGAGGAATTCGAAGACTCTAGTTCGACTTCTTGTTAATCTTTGCTTTGATTTTAGCTTTCTTCTTAGCTTGAGCTTTTTTTCTTTTCATTTTCTTTTCAAGGTTTTTTCTACCTGCACCCATAAGGCCTCCTAAAATTATTAAGCCAAGATAATGCAAGCAGCCAAGATAGGCAAGGGCCTGAGTGAAAAACTTGTCTATAGCAATGCATAAATGTACCATGAAGACTGTAAAAACAAGCTTCTAAGGAATGTTAAAGGCAATTTATGGTCAAGAAGACTGCCAAAAAATCAACGGGCCGCAAAAAGATATCCGATAAGAAGAAATCTTCTCCGCGAAAGCCAAAAAAAGCTAAAACTCCTAAGAAAAAAAATCATTCTATTGATATGGATCGGGTGAAGCATCCTTTTTTAATGGAGGAGCTAAACCATACTGAAGCAAAGCGAGCGGCGCAGGCGCATCGACTCACTTCAACAGCTAAAGACTTACTTGGTAAAATTGAAAAACGTAAAAAAGATAATGAGCTTATAAAGTCGAAAAGCTTTATGACTTTTCAAAAAGCCATTCGGTCGAAAAGGGTTTACTCAAATCCCGAAAAGCGAAAAGTTGCACTTGATATGTTGGAACGCTATACGGGCCACAGTATTGAACAGTTTCAACCTCAGATTATTCTTACAAATTTTCATTATTATACTGAAAGGTTTAATGCCCTTTTAGATGATAGTACTTATACGAAAGGTTCCGCTTTTCAAGCTTCAAGTTCAAAAAAAGCAGGGGTTACAATCGTTGAATTTGGTATTGGTTCAGCAATGGCAGCTCTCGTAATGGAATTGGTGGCCGTCGTGGAACCTAAGGCAGTTCTTTTTTTGGGTATGTGTGGTGCTGTTCATAAATCACTTAAAGTTGGTGATTTTATTCTGCCAATAGGTTCAATTAGAGAAGAGAGTGTTACGCACCATTTTATGCCTCCTCAGGTACCAGCACTCCCAACATTTAAAGTGCAGAAATTTGCGTCGCAAATTCTTGTAGAAAATAAACTTGATTATAGAACGGGTGTTGTTCATTCTACTGACTTAAGGTTTTGGGAATTTGATGACGACTTTAAAAACCGTTTGTATCAAGAGCGAGTGATTGCTGTGGAAATGGAAACAGCAGCTCTTTTTGTAACTGGCTTTGCGAGTAAGGTCAGTAATGGAGCTTTATTACTTGTTTCAGATTGCCCGCTAAAGAGAAATGGGATTAAAACAAAAAAGTCTGCATCGGGTGTTTTTAAAAAATATACCGATAGGCATATAGAACTTGGAATCGAAATTATGGCAGAGATCTCGACAAAGGGAGATTCCATACGCCACTATCATTGGGATTAGTTAGGAGTTAAAAATATATGAAACTGCTTAAAGGAATTTTTGATTGGTTTGCGAATGATTTAGCAATTGACCTCGGGACAGCAAATTGTCTGGTTTATGCCAAAGACAGAGGAATAATTGTTAATGAACCTTCGGTTGTTGCTGTTCATCAGGGCTTCCGGGGGGTTCAAAAAGTTTTAGCTGTCGGTAAAGAAGCGAAAGAAATGCTTGGCCGTACACCAGGTAGTATCAGAGCAATTCGTCCGATGAAAGATGGAGTTATTGCTGACTTTGAAGTGACACAGGCCATGCTTCGTTACTTTATTAAAAAATCAATGAATGGCTCCAAGTTTGTTAAACCGAGAATTATTATTTGTATTCCCTTTGGGATTACTCAAGTTGAGAGAAGGGCAGTCAAGGAATCAGCTGAACAAGCAGGCGCAAGAGAAGTGTACTTAATTGAAGAGCCAATGGCTGCAGCTATAGGTGCAGGACTCCCGATTACAGACCCGAGTGGGAATATGATTGTTGATATTGGTGGAGGAACCACTGAAGTGGCAGTGATCTCTCTTGGGGGGATTGTTTATTCCAAATCAGTGCGTGTTGCTGGCGATAAATTTGATGAAGCGATTATTACTTATATCAAAAAGAAATATTCCCTTTTAATCGGTGAAAGAACTGCTGAGCAGATTAAGATCAATTTAGGGAATGCCTACCCTTTAGAAGATGATCGAATTACTAATGAAGTAAAGGGGCGTGATTTAATTGGTGGAGCTCCCAAGACAATTGAAATTACTGCTGAGGAAGTGAGAGAGGCGTTAGCTGATCCAATTGCTGAAGTTGTTGAGGCGATCAAGGTGTCACTAGAAAAAACTCCGCCTGAACTTGCGGCAGATATCGTGGATAATGGAATTATCCTAGCAGGTGGTGGTTCACTACTTAAGAATCTCGATGTTCTTATTAAAGAAAAAACCGGTCTTCCTGTTGCTTTGGCGGAAGATCCCCTGACTTGTGTTGTTAGAGGTTGTGGAAAAGTTCTCGATAATATCGACCTTCTCAAGCAGGTAGCGAGCAACTCTTAAATTATGAGTGTTCATTTTACAAAATTAAATCAAGAAGAAGTTGAGAGAAAGCTGATTGCCTTTAAAAATAGTGAATCCTATATGACTATTTGGAAGAAAGGTAAAAAAGAAAGAGGGATTTTTAAGGCCCTTGATATTAAGAATGATCCTATTCAATTAACCATTAAGGGGGGCGAATCATCACTAGAAGGTGGTGAGGTACTTGCTCATTTTTCCCTTAACAGTCTTTCATTTTTCTTTAAATCTAATATTGAAAAAAAGGGTTCTAACTATTTACTCTCTGAAATTAAAGAGTTTGTAAAAGCGGAGAGAAGAACAAGCTTTAGACTTCTGACTTATCCGCATAAGAAAGTCTTTCTTAAATTTACCCTTGATAATCTTCCAGAGAAAAAATCGGAGAATCTTGTTTCAATCGAGACTGGAACCTCAGAGACGGGGCTTTTTATTAACTTTCTAGACCTACTCAATCAGTCTGTAGAAGAGCCGCAATCTCTATCTGATTTAAAGCTAAGAGTCCAAGATCTCTCCTCTACAGGGCTTTGCTTTGAAGTTGGTGCGCTAGAGAAAGAATATCTAGAGAAGAATAAGACCTTAAAAGATGTTGAGCTTAACTTTGAAGAGGTAACTCTTACAATTCCTAAAATGAGTATTGTCTATATCAAGAAACATAAAAACTTTTTATCAGATATTCAGGTTTATAGAGTTGGTGTTGAATTCCATGAACTGGATGATGCAACTGAAAGACTTTTAAGTAAAAAAATTAATGATTATATTTACCAACTTGAGAAGAAATTTGAAGATTCGATTGATTAAAATTTCTCTTCTTGGAATATTGTTTGCTTGTTCTCAAACTCAAAAAGCGATTCCTGAGAAGAAAATGGACAAAGTTATGGCCTCTCCGAAGGTCACGGGAAATTTTAACTATCAACTCCAAGACCTTTCTGGAATTTATAGGCTTTCAAGGAATATTTATCGAAAGAATGGAAAAGTTTATTTTGAAAGCGAACTTTTGAATCCAAGTAAAACACAGGAAGTACTTGAAAAATCTCAAATCGTCTTAAAGCAAGTAAATAGAAACGGCAGGGATATTCTTATTCCTCTTGTTTCTCAATTCACATCTTGGATTAATAAGCAGAAACATTTCAGCCAAATAAAAATAAATACAAAAAAGAAAGTTTATGAGGTTTATACCGAACCTGAAAATCAAACAGTTGAAGAAAGATTTGTAGGTGGTGATTGGATATGCCCTTTTTCTTTATTGCCTGAATGCTTAGGCTTATCCAAACTTGTTGAACAGGGGGCCAGAGGGAAGTGGGTTGAGCGAGATGTTTGGCTAATGTGGGATATGCACCCTTATCAACAAAAATTCTATGAGAATATTAGTCCTTCTATGTTTACACGCGCTAAGCTGATTTTTGAGGGAACAAAGGATGGTTACTACCAAGTGACGGCAGAAGTCTCAGAGCAAAGTATTTCTCTTTTGTTTACCCCAGCCTTTCGCTTTGAAAAAATGATCTGGGTTGCCCAAGGTTTATCACTCACACTACAATAGAAGCACTAGTCTTAATTCCACTAGAGGTATGTAAGCGAGGAAAAGACAATGAATGTTGGTCAGTTATTCATCACAGGAATATCGGGAAAAAGTCTCAATGACTTTGAGAGAAACTTGCTCCAAAGCGAAGATGTTGGGGGAGTTATTCTTTTTTCTCATAACTACGAGAGTCCCGCGCAATTAGCAGAGCTCATAAATGATATTCAGACTTGTAGAGAAGAGTATCCATTATTCATCAGCGTTGATCAGGAAGGTGGAAGAGTTGTAAGGTTTAAAACACACTTTACACAGTTCCCGGCAATGATGGAGGTCGCGAAGCTAGATTCTCCTAAAACAGTTTATGATATACATCGGGTCATGGCGATGGAGCTGAGTGCCTGTGGAGTAAACTTAAATTTTTCTCCAGTTTGTGACATCATTACTAACCCAAACAATAAAGTTATTGGCGATAGGGCGTTTGGCACTAATGGCACAGAAATAGAGAAGTACATAAGTGCTGCAGTTAGAGGCTTACAGTCTCAAAATGTACTTGCTTGTGCGAAGCATTTTCCAGGTCATGGATCGACCACCAAGGATTCGCATTATGATCTTCCCTACGTAAAAACAAAGCTTGAGGATTTAAGGAAAAACGAATTTATACCCTTTTATAAAGCATCACGTTCCAGGGTTGAGTGTATCATGATGGCCCATATTGTTCTTGATGATTTAGACCCCGAGCTTCCCTGCACTCTTAGTAAGAGAGCGTATGATCTTTTGAGACAAGAGTTAAAGTATAAAAAACTTATTCTTTCTGATGATATGGAAATGAAAGCTATTGAAGATAATTACTCAATTGAAGAATCTGTAAATCTGGCGATGAAGGCAGGCTGTGATATTTTAATTTATAGAACAATTGATAAGTGCGCTCAGGCAATTGAAGCCTTGAAAGAATCTTTAAAAACTAAAAAAATCGTTAAGAAAATCATTGAAGAAAAAATTACCAGAGTAATCCAGTGTAAAAAGCAGTTTCTAACGAATTATAAGCCGGTCTATGTACCTGAAATTGCGTCATCTTTTTCAACAGAGGAAAGCAATCAGATAACTCAGGAATTGAAGAAGAAAATTAGTTAGTTAGAACCGATATCTTTCTTCCGCTCTCCGTAAGTGTTCACTATCTTTGATAAAATTATGTCATGCGAAAATGTGATAGCTTTACTCAAAGATTACTTTTTTTATTCTTTATAATATTAACTCCAATTTCTTTGAGTGCCCAAATTTGTGATAAGTCAGATTTTGAATCAATCAACGAAGACTGTTTTAACAGATATGAAACTAAGCTAGATTCACTTATTATTCCTGTCTCGCAATTTAAAAATGGTGATGTTTATTTTTATAGAACAAGTTCGGGTTCATTGGGGAAAATGTTTATCCATGGTGTTGAAGCAAAGGGAAATGAGTGCGGGGTCTATTTTGATTTTCAGAACTTTGGAAAAGAGCGAAAGAGTGCCACTGCGACAATCAAGAACTATTTAGGTGTTTGGGATCAAAAAATTATAAACCTCGATCCTTTAAGTGGCGGAGACGATTTTATCCTTAAGCATAATCCCGAAGGGAAAAGTAATTTGGCTAATCGTTGTGTCCTTGAGAGTACCGGAGGAGAGATCGTTCGAGCAGGTCGTTATGATCCGGCATATATTAAGAAACATTACTGGTTATACATTATTGCGATCCTTATGATCGGCTTTGCTGTGTTCAATATTTCGAGAGTTATTTTTGAAGAAGAAGATCAATACAAGACAAGTGAAACTCTAAACGAACTCGAAGAGACTACAAAGGTTTCAAAAAGTGATGGTCTGATTTTGATGTACTCACGCCCATTTTTCAAAAGGTATTTCAATCCGGTAGTTGCCGGAATGAAAGGGAAAGAAAAAATTAGAGAGAAGTATAAGCGTGTGATCGCCGCTTCAGGAATGAGTCAGGTTTTAACGGCGATTGATCTTTTCTCGTTTAAGTTGTTTTTAATTATTGGATTCCCGATTGTCTTTCTTGGTCTAAGAGCGTTCTTAGAAGCCGACTGGCCTTTGAGTTTTGTTCCTTTGATGGCAGTTCTTGGTTTTATTTATCCCGATATTTGGGTGAAATCGAAAGCTGAAGGTCGAAAAAAAGAGATTGTCACAGAGTTACCATTTGCCGTCGATATGTTAGCTCTTTCGGTTGAAGCGGGTTTAGATTTTGTGGCCGCAATGACTAAAGTGCTTCAGAGTGCACCAAAGTCTGCACTAACTGATGAGTTTGAGACAGTTGTTAAGGAAATTCAATTAGGATCAACACGAGCACAAGCACTAAAACAACTCGCTTGGCGGGTAGATGATCTCCCGATGACTTCTTTTTGTGCAACATTAATTGCAGCAGATTCAGTGGGAGCGTCAATCGGACCAATCCTGAAAAACTTATCAGGAGAAATTCGGAGGAAGCGCTCTGCGATTATTGAAAAGAAGGGAGCTGCAGCAGCTTCAAAAATGTTAATACCGATGATCGTATTCATCTTACCAGCAGTTATAGTAATTATTTTTGCACCAATGGTGATGTCTTTTATAGGAAATTAATGAAAGCAATAGCTTGTAAATTGAATGGAACTCGTTTGGACATAAAAGTCTATGAGGCAAGCTACTTGGAAAGAATTAGTGGTTTAATGGGTAAAAGAAACTTTGACTATGGATTATTGATTAATGATACAAGTAGTATCCATACCTGCTTCATGTTCGAAGTGATGGATGCAATATTCTTAAGTTCTAATAATAAAGTTTTAAAAGTTATTAATAGCATGAAACCATGGCGTTTTGCTTTTCCTGTGCGAAAAGCGAAGAAAGTATTGGAGTTACCAGGAGGCACTTCAGAACGCCTTGGAATACAGGTCGATCAACAAATGGAGTTCGATTATGTATAAACTTGTCGGTATTGGCGGTCGAATTAGAGGGAGAGAGTTTAGCCTTAATAATGGTGAAAACTTTTTTGGAAGATCAGTCAACGATGAGAATAACTTAGAATTTGAAGGGATTTCAAAAAAACATTTCGCCATACGCTTTGAAGATGAAGTTCTTAGTATCGAAGATTTAAAAAGCTCTAATGGAACTTTTGTGAACAATGAATTGATCACGATTAAGACATTGGAAGCGGGTGATACTATCGCCGTCCCTAATGCAATTTTTAAAGTTGTAAAAGTTCATAAAAAGATCGTCAAAATGTATGATCAGAACCTTGCTAACCAAAATAATGATGGTGAAGTATTACCAGATGATCTTGCTGGCAAAGTAAAATATCAATTTGCAAAAAAGCTAATGGCTCCTATTTACTCTCTGAATAAGTCTTACGAATGGTCATCACTTATCTTTATGACTTTTTTTGTTTTTGTAATCGTGAATATTTTATTAATAATGGAGTCGACATTAAGCACATCCAATAGAGCTATTTTAAATGAGGCCCTTCTAAGGGGTGAGCAATATGTTGATGAAGTAATCAGAAAAAATGCTGCCTTAATGGCAAATAAAGATTATCAACAAATGGATGTGTCTTTTCTAGAGAGAGTCAACGGCATTCAAGATTATTCTGTTTTTGACACTAAAGGGCGAATCCTGCGACCAATTGATCGGGAGAATTCCATTATTAATGATCCTTTCCCCGTAAAGGCTAAAGAATATCTCGATCGTCGAGATAGCCAAGGTCTTTATCGAAGCAAGATTACTGATAGTAGGCTTGGTATTGCTAAAGTTATTGAGATCTATAATCCCGAAAGACAGACAGAAGAAGTAGTTGGATATGTTTCATTAATATATGAACCAAGTTCACTTCGAGAAATGGCTTCACAGAACAGAGTTGTTTATTTAGAAGCTCTAATTGTTTCAACAATTGTTGGTATGTTTTTCTGTGCGATTATTTATTATTTAACAAGGAATATTATTATCGATTTGATTGAGAAAATTGATTCTGCTCAGTCGAATAAAATCAAAGAAGTAAAATTAGAGTATATGATGGAAGAAATTACTCCTCTTCAATCAATTGCAAACGATATGATTTTTAAAGTTAGAGAGTTAAGTGGAGATGAAAATCTAGACTTTGATGAAGTTGAAGATGATTCTCGATATCTCACGTCATTGGCTGAGGTATTAAAAGGTTTTCCAGGACCGGGGGTTGTTCTCAATACAGACAAAAATATAATTTCTTTAAATCAAGAAGGTGAAGATGTTCTTGGTATTCGTGAGGCAATGTCACAAGGTGTGGCAATAGAAGAAATTTTAAGAGATCAAGGCCTTGCAGCAACGATTATTTCACTCTGTGATCAATCTGCGGAGCAAGATGGCCGTCACGCAAGTGAGTTATACGAAATAAGCGGCACAGATTTCAGGATCGGAGTTGTTACATTTTTAGGTAAGGACAGCTTTCCTAAAGGTTATTTAGTAAGTTTCATGAAGGATTATTAATGTCTAAAGCATTAGTGACTCAAAATTCAAAAGAAGTTGAAGCGGTTGTAAAACCAAAGGTGAAGCTAACTTTTTTAACAGGTGATAAGAGAGGGCAGTTTTTCTATGTTGGTTCTGAAGATAGGATCACGATAGGAAGATCTCCTAACTGCAATGTAACACTAGATGATACAAAGGTCTCTAGAGAGCATGCGGAGTTAGTTTGGTATAATGGTCACTTGGTTCTTACCGATCTAAAGTCTCAAAATGGCCTTATAGTTAATGATAAAAAGGTCCTGCAGTCTGAGATTGAAGATGGTGATCGAATCATTATTGGTAAAAGTATATTAAAGGTGAGCTTCGAAGTCTCTTCGCCAAGAGTAAAGCAGTTCTCAAAAGAACAATTCAAGCAAGAAAAAATTAAGCCTGAGAATAATAAACGCCAAAGAATTTATCTTTTGGGAATTGTCTTAATTCTTCTCTATGTTCTTTTTGATGATGATGGAACAACCAAAAAGCATGTTAATAGAAACTTAAGCAGTACAGTAGATTCAGCATCAAATGTCATTTCAAAAATAGAAAGAAATGAAAAAAGAAGATCAAAAAAACTTGATAAAAAGATCTCAGTTGTACTGCAAAGAGGATTAAGAGAATTGAGAGAGAGGAATTATTTTAGAGCGATTTCTGAATTTGATTATGCTCTGGATTTGAAACCGAACGATTCTCAAGCAAATTTTTACTTAAGAAAAGCGCGAGATGAGCTTGATCAAGCGATTCAAAGGTATAACTTTGATGCCAAAAGAGATATTGCTTCTCTCAAGTACGACAAGGGGATCGTCTCCTACTGTGCTATAATTAGATTGTTACAAAAGTATCCAGAGGATAAAAGATATATAGATGCAAGAAAGAATTTAGAGGAATTAGAGGTTAACCTAGGTTATGAGCAAGGTGAAATTATCTGTATTCAGGAATGATCAGCTTGTAGATTCTCATGAGTTTCAAGTCATTGAGGGTGTAGAGCAAGAGATCATTATAGGTAGAGCGAGCGACTGCCATATTTCGTTGGCAGACCATCAAGTCTCTCGCCATCATGTTTCTTTAACTTATAGTAGTGGAATTCTTTCGCTTAAAAACCTTTCTCAATATCAAAATGTTTATGTTAACGGAAAGAATGTTAACAATGCCCTTGTCTCAGACTCTGACTCGATTCAGTTCTATGACTATACTCTTAAGATTCAAGGGGCTACAGGAATTCAAGATATTATTCCAGATGATATTGATAGTCTGTTAAACGAGGTAGAGAAAACTCAAATGATGAGTTCTCAAAATCCTGTTCAAGAAACAGTCGTCATGTCAGAAGAAGATCTTCAAGAGAGTCTTGACAAGGAAACCTATCAAGAGGATGAGCCCCTTGAAGATGAGATCGATAATGATGACCGCACAAACCTTAGAGAATCAAAGCCTTTAATTGAGGGTAATGATGATATAAAGTCGATTACCCAAAGAATTCAAAATATACTTTCAAGCTCAGAGGATGATAACTCAGATGAGTTTCAGATTGATGAAACTGAATTTGAAGATGAAGAAGAAGAGACTCCGGAGGCAAGCGAAGTCTTAGAGTTTGGAGACGACCAAGGGTTTGGAGGTGAAGTTCAAACCCTTTCTGAAGAAACAGGTCTTATTGATAAGTTTGCACAAATTTATCTAAGTATTTCAGGGGAAGATGTTCCTTATCATAAGTATATTCTTGAATCTAAGGAAACGATTGTTGGTAGCTCGAGAAAGAGTTGCGATATTGTTCTTGAAGATAATCTTGTTTCTGAAATTCACGCTCGATTTCTTTATGATAAAAAACGTGTATGGGTTGAAGATATGGGTTCTGAAAATGGAACTTATGTCAATGGTGAAAAAGTAAATAAGATCGAACTCAATCAAGGGGATGAAATACTCATTGGGGCGATAAGCTTTGTTCTAATGGTAGGAAGCGAAATTTTATCTGAAGAAGCAAAGAGGTTAATGCCAATTGCTTCTGAGCAAGAAATGATAGAGCACCAACTCGTTGGTGATCAAGAAGAAGCTGAGCTTTATTCAAATAATGCAGGTCTGGGTAATCTTCCAGAAGGTGCCAGCATTAAGGTTCGCTTTGAAAGAATGATGGCCAATCCTCAACAAAAGAGGATGTTTTATTATGTAGTTTTAATTTTGTTTGTATTGATCTTATTTGATGAAGATGATGACACTGCGAATGTGGCGAGAAAAGAGACGAAAGCAAAGACGACCGTTGAAAGACCTGCTGATCAAGCAGTGGAACAAAAACCAACTCAAAGAAGCCAAGAAGAACTCGAATACCTTGAGTCTCATTATCAATTGGCAAAAGCAAAACTTGAAGAAGGAGACTACGATGGAGCTCTTCTTGAAGTTGAGTATGTTCGGACTGTAGACCCTAATTATAAAAATATAGATTCTTTGTCTGGAGTCGCAAAGCAAGGGTTAGTGGCTTTAGAAGAAGCAGAAAGAAAGAAAAAAGAAGAACAAGAAAGGCTAGAAGTTGAAAGAAAAATTAGGGCACTACTCACGAAAGCAGAAGATGCAATGAAGGATGAAAAACTTGTTCTCGCTGAAACCTACTTAAATGAGATTGCTCAATTCGATCCGGAGAACTCAAATCTCTATTCTTTAAAACTAGAGATTGATGCTGCTAAAAAAGAACAAGAGCGGTTAAGAAAAGAGCAGGAAGAAAGAGAAAAACGTAGGTCTGAATTCCTTTCAGCATTAGCTCCCGCAAAATCACTTTTTGCTCAAGGTGAGTGGTACAAAGCTTCAAAAATGATCGATAAAGTGATTACGATGAAAGGAATAGAAGCGGAGTTATTAAATGACGCAAACGATATACTGAAACAAGCTCAGGAAAAAATTCAAGAAGAAACAGAGAGGCTTTTGACTGAGGCACGTGGTTACCGGCAGGGTGAAGATTTAAAAAATGCTTATGAAACCTACTTGAAACTATTGAAAATTAATCCAGTAAGTGGCGAGGCATTAACGGAGCTTGGTGAAATACAATCAAACTTAGATGGTAGGGCCAAACTTGTTTATAGGGAAGCACTTGTTTCTGAATCAATTAGTCTTTTTGATGATGCAAAAGAAAAATATCTGGAAGTTTTACAAATTGCCCCAAGTGAAAGTGATTACTATAAAAAAGCCAAGGCAAAGCTAGAAGAGTTTTATGTGGAATAATTATGGATGTTAAAAGATATTATGCAAATACAACTCAAGGACCTTATTTAAATCTCAACGAAGATACTTGTCTTTGTGACCTTGAAAATCAGCTTTATATGGTTATCGATGGTTTTGGTGGTGCTGGTATTGGGGATAGGGCAGCTAACCTCGTAAAAGAGCAGTTAAAAAGTTTCTATATCAAAACGACTGAAGACATTGATGCGACAATGCCTTTTTATTTTAATTTTCACTATAATCTTGAGCTAAATGCTCTTGTTAATGCGCTTATTTGTTCCCACAGACTTCTTTTAAAAGACAATGAAGAAAAGAAAATCTCTCAAAGGGCAGGTGTTTCTGGAATCTTTGCCTGTCAATCAAAGGGTATACTCAATATTATCTCTGTAGGGTCATCATTTTGTTACTTATTAAGGGACGAAGAACTTATTCGAGTCTTTGCTCATGAGCACGATTTCTCATTATTGAATAATTCTCGTGAAATTAATGATCCACTTGCCTCAAAAATCCCTTATAGTGCACTTGGGATGTATTATCAGTTGGATTACTCGGTGAAAGAAGTTAAGGTGCAACCAGGGGATTGTTTGTTGTTAGCGACAGATGGTGCGCTTGATAGACTTGATAAGCATCAGATCCAAAGAATTTTGTTGAATATTAGTAATGATAACTTAATGAGTAGTCTTCAATCACTGTTTAATTCAAACAACTCAAGTGGAAATAAAGACAATCAGTCAGCTATTATCCTCGAATATTAAAAAAAGTTGTTAACAACGTAAATACTTGTAATTTATACTATTCTCTAGGGAGTTTTATGAGTTTTAAAGTCCTTGTTGCGGACGATAGCAGCAACATTCAAAAAGTAGTCAATATCATTTATGAAGATAGGGATATTGAAATTACTCCTTGTCTTGATCCAGCTGAATTAGATTCTTTGGCTTCGCAAGGTTACGACTTAATACTACTTGATTTTTCTTTTGATAATGAAGTTGAAGGTTATGACCTCATTGGAAAACTTAAAAGTTATAATTCAAAAGTGGTTCTTTTGTTTGGAACTTTTGATTCAATTGATGAAGAAAAAGTAACTGAGTCAGGAGCAGATGGTTTTCTTTTTAAACCATTTGATAGTGATAAACTTCTTGGTATTACAGACGAACTTCTAGGTGCTTCTTCTGGAGGTGCTGGAGACCTTTCTGATTTAAAAGATATTCCTGATGTAATTGATGATACACCAATTACTGAAACTTCTTCTCCTGTCGATGAAGTTGGAGATGAAACAGCTTGGGGAATTAAAATTCCTGGGGTTATTGGAGAAGGGGAAGACACAGAAGATCTCGATTCTTTTACTCTCAATGAAGATAATCAAAGAATCCCTGAAATTATCGAAGGTGATCTGACGAAAACTATTGTAGGAGGAATAAACTCCTTAGAAATTGATGAAGAGGATGAGCCTCAAACGGTTTACCCTTCTGAAGAGGATCTTGAATATCCAGATATAATTGAAGGGCCTACCGCTGAAGAGATTAAAGCGGAAGCTTCATCTTCAAAGCTAATTCCTTCAAATGAGCTCTTGATTGAAGACTCAGATGAAGAGATGGAGTTGACTACTGATTCAACTGAAATCGTTGAAATGGATATGGATCCTGAGCAAGAGAAAGAAAATCTTAAGCAATTAAAGCAGCAAATTTTTGAAGAACTTGATGAAGATCTTTGGAGTGAAGAACATACCAATACAAATATTTTAATGGGTGAACTCGGTAAAGGTGTTGTCGAGCAAAACCAAAAAGTTACGGCAGTACATTCTAAGAAAGATCTTTTAGAGGGTCTTAAAGCTGATTTTTATACTGAAATAAGAAATGAAGTTTTAGAAGGGTTAAGGAATGATCTTCCTGAACTCTTAAAAGATGAATTACTTCCTTATTTTGAAGAGCATATTAAAGCTTATTGTAGAGAAGCAGTAGAAAGAGGTATGTGGGAAATTCTCCCAGATCTTGCTGAAAAAGTTGTTATGAAAGAGCTTGAAGAAATCAGAAAAACTATTGATTAGTCGAGCAAGCGTTGTAGTACTTCTTATATTCCTTTTTATTTATTACAGGATATGGTCTTTTACTATTTTCTTCAGCTTCCTTTATGGCTGCACTCATTTTTTTGCCCAAGCATTATAGTCTTCAATTTGTTGTTTTGTGGCTTTTTGTTGGTCTAGAATATTTTCAACTTTTTGCCAATCACTGTTTTTAGCAGGAACAGGTGGAGGAGGTAAGATATTATGTTCTTTTAATTCATTTAATCTGTCACGGAATTGACATGCTTCTTTGGTACAACCTGGTGTGTCATCTTTTGGATAAAAATAAAGCAATA
>JAUHYH010000226.1 GCA_030426585.1 Bacteriovoracia bacterium | reverse complement strand
CTATTTTTAACGGTGATTACTCAATGATTGAAAGCAAGCTCAGTTCACTGGTAGGAGAAAAACAATGAAAATATTAATCTTTTTTCTCGTCACTTTATCTCTTACATCTTGCAGGTATGAAGCATCTTTCGATGCTCTGAAAAGCTTGGAGAGTAAAAAGGATAAAGTTGAACAGATTTATACAGAAGAATTATCAGAAGAATCACAAGTAGTTTTGAGAGATTATTTTCGATCAATTAAAAATCTAACATATCGAGTAAATAATAACTCCAAAATGAAGAAGTACATACATAAAAAGTTTTCTAAGTTTTTCAGCAGTGATGTATGTGAGAAAGTGATTTTAGGAGAGTCTTATTACTCCAGTATATTAAAGAAGTGCTCTGTTAACGGATTTTTTATATGCTCTGAAGAAGTAAGGCATTACAAAAAGATACTAGAGGCTGGAAAGTCTTTATTTCTCTCGAGCGAGCTCAAGCAAATAAAAGCCAGTAAGAAGTGTCAACAAAAACTAATCAAATTAGGAGTTAATTAATGAAAATATTATTACTATCAATATTTGTACTTTCATTTAGCTTAACAGCTTCAGAGACTAAAAGAGATCAAGTTAAGGGTTCCAGCGCTGCTGGACATGACCATCAAGAAGATGAAGAAGGACATAAGGATCATGATCATAAAAAAGAGAATAACGATCATAAAGGTCATGACCATGGAAAAGATGACGATCATAAAGGGCATGACCATGGAAAAAACAAGGAAGCTGCCCACGACTCTCACAGCCATGGAGATGATGGACATGATGATCATGGAGGAGGAAAAGCAGTAGGAAAAGGCAAGGCAATTGAAATGGTCGATGAGAAAAATGGTTTTAAACTATCAAAAGAAGCCATCAAAACTTTAAACTTAAAGCTTAAAACAGTTAATGGAGATGAGTTCTCCATCAAAAAAACTTCTCTTGTAACTTCCAAAGGGGCAAAAGGTATTTACCGCTTTAGAGGAGGTTTTTTCAAGTTTTTACCTATCCAGCTTAAAAAAGAAGAAAATGGAGGGTATTTGGTTAAAGTTAAGGGGGTTGAGTTTGGTGACCAAATTGTCACCAATGGACTTGGACTTTTAAGAATTACTGATGTGTATTCAACGGACTCATCCGAATATGGGCATAGCCACTAGGAATAGAAATGATTAATAAGATTATTGAGTTCTCTGTAAACAATAGAATGTTTGTTTTCATGGGAACTTTGCTTTTACTCATATTTGGGTACAAGTCTTTTCAGACGCTATCAATTGATGCTGTTCCTGATATTACAAATACTCAAGTACAAATCAATACACAAGTGAAAGGTTTAGTTCCTGAAGAGATTGAGAGAATGGTCACCTTTCCAATTGAATACTCTATGAATGGTATACCTGGAGTTGAGACAATTCGTTCAATATCAAGATTTGGGATCTCACAAGTTACAGTAATTTTTAAAGAAGAAACAAAGATTATGCTGGCAAGGCAACTAGTTAGTGAGAAATTGCAAAACCTTGAGCTGCCGGACGGAATTACGCCGGAAATGGGACCGATAAGTACTGGGCTTGGTGAAATTTTCCATTATTCAGTTGCTGCTAAAAATCCGGAAATAGATCCTGAGAAAAGGCTCATTCAATTAATGGAGCTGAGATCTTTGCAAGATTGGTTTATAAAGCCGAGACTTCTTACTGTTAAAGGAGTTACAGAGGTTAATACGATTGGAGGGTTTGAAAAACAATTCTTCATCCAACCTGATATAAAAAAGATGTCTAATTTTGGGCTTCATTTTGACGATATTGAAAATGCAATAGAGAGTACAAACCTTAATGTTGGTGGTGGTTATATTCAGCAAACGGGAGAGCAGCTTCTCGTTCGAGGAGTCGGACTTCTTCAAAGCTTTGAAGATATTGAAAATGTCGTTGTTAAAAGACTTTCAGATTATAAAGTTATCAAGGTTAAAGATATTGCTAAAGTTAAATTTGATAAACAAATACGAACTGGAGCGGCTACTGTTGATGGGCAAGAGAGCATTATTGGAACAGCTTTTATGCTTCTTGGGGAGAATAGCCGTTCGGTATCAGCTGCCGTTAATGATAAGCTAGAAAATATTAAGAAAGACCTTCCAGACTGGGTTGAATTAAAAGTTCTTTATAATAGATCTAATATGGTGGATGCTACTTTAGGAACAGTAGAACATAACCTATTTATGGGAGCTGGGCTTGTTATTTTATTTCTTCTTCTGTTGGTTGGTAACTTAAGAGCAGCTTTAATTACATCGATAATTATCCCCATCTCTCTTCTTGTGACATTCATTTTAATGAAATGGCAAAATGTATCAGGAAATCTTATGAGTTTGGGTGCTCTAGACTTTGGTATCATTGTAGATGGAGCTGTTATCGTTATTGAAAATTGTGTCCATGAACTTCAGAAAAGAGGAAAAAGTCTTGGAAGGGAGTTAACAAGACTAGAGGTTAAGGAAACAGTAACCAAGGCGGCTATTGAGATTCGATCAGCGGCAGGTTTTGGTGAACTTATTGTTATCATTGTTTTTGTGCCCTTATTTGCTTTAACGGGTGTTGAGGGGAAAATGTTTGGACCAATGGCACAAACATTTATCATGGCACTTTGTTCAGCGTTATTACTTTCGTTTACTTTAGTTCCAGCTTTAGCGGCGACATTTCTTAGTGGAAAAACGAGAGATAAAAAACCTTATTTAATGGAGCTTGCCGAAAGTGCTTTTGCTCCAGCCTTATCTCGAGCTCTAAAGTTCAAAAAAATAGTTTTGGGAATTGGAATAACCTCAATTGTTCTCGGGCTTGTGATGTTTTCTCGTATGGGATCAGAGTTTATTCCTCAACTTGATGAGGGAGATTTCGCCCTTCAATTTATTAGGCCGGCAAATATTAATACGGAGAACTCTGTCGAACTGCAAATGTTATCAGAACGAGTAGTTAAAGAGTTCCCACAAGTTAAAACAGTTTTTGCTCGTACTGGAGCTGCTGAAGTTGCAACTGACCCAATGGGAATCAATATTTCAGACTCTTATGTCATGCTTAATCATAGAGATGATTGGCCAGATGATGACAAAATACAGACTAAAGATGATTTGATGAAAGCTGTAAAAGAAAAACTTGAGCTTCATGTCCCAGGGCAAGTTATCATGGTTTCTCAGCCCGTTGAGCTTAGGTTTAATGAGCTCCT
>JAUHYH010000040.1 GCA_030426585.1 Bacteriovoracia bacterium | reverse complement strand
TGTACCCGCATTTCTTACTCCTGGAAGAATTCGAATTTATTTTAATAATATTAAAGATAAGAATGAGGAACTTTATCGAGTTGATGAGGTTGTGTTACGAAGTGGAACTCATAAATTAGTGCTTCTTCGTTTGAAAAAATCACCAGGAAAAAAGCTAGGGTATCTAAAGCTTAAGTCTCAAATGATCAGCTCAGGTGATATTCTAAGTTATATTGAAAACGATTCTGATTCATTTCTACTTCAGTATATGTCAGAACCCTGCGAGGCCTATGGGTACGCAGGAGATGGTCTGCTCGCTCATAACTGTGATACGACCCTAACTCAGGGTGCTCCTTTAATAAACGAGGAAAATGAAGTGGTAGGGATGCAATATGGTTTCTATTTTTCTTCTCCAGTTCTGAATAATGCCGTTTCATCTTCAGATATCGAACCTTTAATACGCTCTTTTCTTTAATTCAGTAGCAATTTGGGACCAAAAGTATGGAATAGTTCTTGCTCTTTAGTTAGGCAACACCTTTTCATGGATAGAAAAGAACAACCCTAACCTCGGAGATTTCGATGAGAAACCTTTTTGTTCTATTGGCCCTTTCCTTAATAACCCTTTTTTCAAGTGCTCAGGGTCAAACTGTCGATATGAAAATCAAAGCGAAACTAAAGCGAATTGAGCGACTAGGTGAAGCGAGTCTTCCTCGTATGAGTGAATCTGAAAAACACAGACTTGATGATGAATTGAGTGATGTTTTGAGTCTTCTTAGAGGAGGGATTCTGTCACCAAACCCTGGGCCTATTAATCCCCCGGGTTCAAATCTTTTTTGTAAATGGATGACAGGAAACGATAGTGGAATTAGCAGAAGAGGTTATCACTTACTTGAAGAGGTAAGAGGTTTTTTGTATTCACATGATTTTTATGGAAACAATAATATTGTCTCTAAAACAAATTGCCATCAAAGACTTATCCAAGAAACAGTTCATCCAAGCTTAATTAGTGTGGCCAAGAGAACAACTTGTAGCTGTGATTGGTTCCCTGCAGATAAACACCACGAGCCTTTAGATCGCGGTTACCACATGACTTATCAGCTTGAGGTTCCCGGTGAAAATGGACCGGTCGCTTTAACAATTAGCTCTGGTTATTATGGAAACAACAGCACGCCGTCGCGAGAAAGTTGTAATAGAGCTTTGATTGGAAATAATTTTGTTTGTAACTAGTCTTTTTTCTTAAAGAGTTGCCACATGGGCTTTGTGATACTCCCGACGTTAGGTCTTACAGCAAGCAGACGCATGGAGATAAACGGAAGAACTTTTTTGAGATAGATCTTCTTTCTTGGAAAACTGAAAAGAGTGAGTAAGCGAAGCCCTGCTGAGATGAGGAAAATGAGGTGATAGGTGGAAGCTTTGGCTTCGAAAAAAGAAAAAAGCCAAAGCCCACTGAGACTTCCGATCCCGATCGCAAGTGTGTGAAGGAAGTTATAGCGACTCATTACTTGGGCCTGTTGATTTTTAGGAATTTCTTCGAAACAAATAATGAAGAAAGCGACTTCAAAACTTCCCCATAAAATTCCCGTAAAAATTTCGAGGAAAATAATTTGCTCAAAACTTCTTAAAAAAATCCAAAATAAAGGAATGATAGAAATACCAATGGATGAGAGCAGTTGGATTAAATTGATATCAAAGAGGTGAATCTTCTTTTTTATAAAATAGGTAAGAATCATTCTTCCAAGAAAAGCGTTAGAAAGAATAAGAGTAAACTGTAGATAACTCAGGTTAAGCTGTTTAAGCATATAGGGAGCAAAGAAAGAAGCGCTAAAATAGACTCCTAATTTAAAAAGGGCCGAGTAGCGAATAAATTCTTTAAGGAACACTTTCTCCGGAACATTCGAGACCACCCGATTCGGGACTTTCTCAAAGTGAACATCAGGTTGTTTTAAAAGGGATAGGAATGAAAAAAAGCGAAAGAGAAAACATAAAACAAAGATAAAGTTGAATTTCCTCATTCCAAAAATTTCATCAGGGGCATAATGCAACGTAAGTCCGGCAAGCAATAAACCGAGGAGTGTTCCTACCGCCAAAAAGATATTTCGACTTGAAAAGAAGGACCTGATTTCATCATCTTTAAGAAGTTTCGAGATCCAAGAGTTCCAACTGGGAGTAATCCCCAATGAAAAAGACCAATAGATCGTAATAATCAAAAGAAAAAGACTATAGGAAGTTTTTAATTGTTCTTGAAAGAAAATGAGGGTCAGAAAGATTAAGGCTTGAAGGAAGACACCTACAACTGTCCATTTCTTAAAACTTTTAACCTTATTAATTCCGTAAGAGGAAAGCAGTTGAAGAATTCCCCCAATGACAATGGGAACTGTAACCAAGATGGCCGCTTTTAATTGCGGATAACCAAGTTCAAGGGCATAAGCAACAAAGAAAGCTTCGCCAGCGCCAACCATCAAGCTATAAAGGAAGGCGTCCAATAAACCGAATTTTTTATTAAACTGCATTAAATAATCTTAAAAACGTCTTGAATGAAAAATATCACAATCTCAAAAAGTATGAGAATGATAATAATCCATTCTAAATTACTTGAATGTCTATGATTAAGCTCATCGGAGAGAATGGCAAGAATTTCATCAATCGTATCAAATTTTTTATCGAGAATAGATAGGCGTTGGTTTATTTCGAGATAATTTGTCATTCGATCATAGTATTCATCATACTCAGGGTATTCCCAAAAAAACTCAGGCTTATCAAGCACGGAGTACTCAAGTCGGATCATCGATTTTAAAGAATAAAGATGCCCCTGCATCTTTGAAATTTCTTTTTTGGTTTCTTTGATCTTTCCATGTTTGGCGAGAGTTTGAGGAATATGAATAATATTACTGATACTTTCAATTGTGGCATCTTCAAACTTTATTAACCTCAATGACTGAGCAAGTGAATGAGAAATGGCCACCAAAATGAGTTCGTCCATTTCCTTGAGATAAATCGTATCGTCAAAAACAAATTTTGAACTATCATTGTTATCAGTTTCAATTGCAAACTCGTCAAAGATGACTTTGCTTTGATCAAAGGGAGCTTTTAAATGGGGTTGTAACAAAAAAAGTACGGGAGCAAGATTGCCGTCTCCCCAGCAAACCACAACTCCGTAAGGGAAAATCACATAAATATTATCTTCAACTCTAAAGAAACAAGTTTCTTTAAGCTTGAGTTCACTCGGGAGAGCTTTAATATCAATAGAATCTGAAATGAGATAAGCCTTGCATTCCATTCGCAAATTATAAGCTGTTCCGAGATAATTTTAAAGGTCTAAGACGATCGCAAAAATAAGGGGGGCAACGATTGTGGCATCGGACTCAATGACAAACTTAGGGGTGGAGGCTCTTAATTTACCCCAGGTAATTTTCTCGTTAGGGACGGCACCGGAATAAGAACCATAACTGGTCGTCGAGTCACTGATCTGGCAAAAATAACTCCATTCTGGAGTCGGTATTTCAAGGTCTTGGTGAAGCATTGGAACCACACAAATAGGGAAGTCACCAGCAATCCCTCCACCAATCTGAAAAAATCCAATGGTAGAGTCCTTAGTTTCTTCCTGGTACCATTTAGCAAGCCAGACCATATACTCAATACCTGACTTCATAAGCGAGGGTTTGAGCTCTTCTTTTAAGCAATAGCTTGCGAAGATATTCCCGATGGTTGAATCTTCCCAGCCAGGGCAAACAATAGGGATTCCCTTTTGGGCGGCGGCCAAAACCCAGCTATTTTCAGGATCAATTTGGTAATACTGCTCAAGCTCTCCCGATAAAAGCAGTTGGTACATATACTCATGAGGGAAGTAACGCTCATTTTTAGCTTCTGCGCTCTTCCAGTTTTTTATAAGGTGTTTTTGTAGTCGTCTAAAGGCTTCCTCTTCAGGAATACACGTATCCGTGACCCTGTTAAGACCTTGGTCGAGGAGTTTCTCCTCATCTTCTGGAGAGAGGTCTCGATAATGAGGGATCCTCTTATAGTGCTCGTGGGCGACCAAGTTCATGATATCTTCTTCAAGGTTTGCCCCGGTACAACTAATGATATGAACCTTATCCTGGCGAATCATTTGGGCCAGGCTTTTCCCTAGCTCGGCCGTGCTCATGGCACCCGCAAGAGTCACCATCATTTTTTGGTTGTTATTGATATGAGCCTTGTAGCCTTCGGCGGCATCAACTAAAGCTGCTGCATTAAAATGGAGAAAGTTTTCTTTTAAATACTTGGTAATTTCACCCATGGGAGATCTTTTAAAACCGTTTTAACGGTTTGGCAAAGACAATCTTATTTGGGCACTCTTTATAGGTTCTTGGGTGAGGCATATCGTATTCTAGAAGCACTTCTTCCTCTTCAGCAAAGAGTCCAATCACTTTCATAGAGCCTCTGGCATAAATTCGGCAAACTCTTGTTTCCCAATAAAGTTCTCCATCAACTGTGACACTCTCTTCAACTACGGCCCAGTCCCATCCTTCGCTTAAGGAATAACGGTCACCGATATGAACTCCGTTAAGACTTCGCCGCGGGTGCTCTCCGCGAAGGGCGCTAAGAATTTTATTTTTCCGAACCCAGTATCTTTGAGAATCATTTTTCAGAGTATGTGCTAAAACATCATTGGTATGAACGAGGTCTCCTGGAGCACAAAGAAGATTGCCGGAGCCTCTATTTTTAAGAACCTTAAAAAGGATATCTTCTTTAAACTGTTCAACAACTTCAATTTCTGAAATTCCTAAGAGCTGACACCATGGCTTCAGAGGTTGTCCCTGATCGTTGGAGCGTCTCGTCCATCTTGATTCCTTGACCGTAAATTTCTCACCTTTTTCAAAATGATAAAACTGAGCAAAAGAAAGAGTTGGAAAAAGTAAAAGTAGGGCGAGTTTCATGGTATCTCCTCAATTGGTTATATTATCATGGTAGCTTTCTTTGAAAGCTTCTTCCAATTTCTTCACTTAATTTTGTTTAGCTTGTCATCACTAAAGAGGGTATGGCACTCTTCTTTGTATGCTTGAACCAAATTGCGATAGCCTTAAAAAAATTAAATCTATGAAAATGCCTTTTGGAAAGTTCCAAGGCGTGCCCTTGATAGATCTTCCTGAGCCTTACGTCGTGTGGTTCTACGAAAATGGACTTCCGGAGGGGGAAATTGGGCGTTTGATGGGTGAACTTTATGAAATTAAAGTAAATGGATTAGAATCACTCATAAAGTCACTTGAAATTTAACCATGTCGATTCTTGTAACTCTTAAAAACCTCTCCTTAAGCTTTGGTCAAAAAGTTATCTTTGATCAAGCCGAGCTTACAATTAATAAGGGCGATCGGATTGGGCTTATTGGGTTGAATGGGCAAGGGAAGTCGACTCTGTTTAATATTTTAATGGGAAAGACGGCTGCAGATATTTCGACGCCGCCGTTTATTTATGACAAAAGTAATGAGCATTTTGAGATATTTCATATCCCTCAAGAACTCAATATTAAAGACTTCAAACATTTAACAATTGAGAATTATTATCTCGCTTTTTACCCACGGCTTTATGAAATTCATACTGAACTTGAAAAAGATTATAGTAATAATAAACTGCTTCAAGAGTTTGAAGATCTTAAAGGTTGGGATATTCAAAATAGTTATGTGAGTTACCTTAAGGCTTTTGATCTCGATAATATCTCAAGAACTGTGGAGAAACTCAGTGGGGGAGAAAAAAGAAAGATGGCCTTAAGTATTGGGCTAAGCTCTCAAGCTGAATTTCTCCTCTGGGATGAGCCGACGAACCATCTTGATATTGAAACCATTGAAAAGTTTGAAGATGAGCTTTTAAGTTCTAGAAAAACCTTCATGATCATTAGTCATGATCGTTATCTTCTCAATCATACAACTGATAGGATTTTTCATATTGAGCATGGAAAAATCACAAGTTTTAAAGGGAACTACCTCGATTACCTGGTCTACCTTGAAGAGAAAGAAGCCGAGTTAAGAAAGAATCTCGATAAACTTGAAAACAAGCATCGAAGAGAGTTGGCGTGGATGCGCCAAGGAATCAAGGCCCGAGGGACACGTTCCAAAAAACGAGTCGAAGGTTTTGAAAATATTAAAGCGGGGATCGCGGATATTAAAAGTCGCAGTAAAAAAGTGGTTGATCTTGGGTTGCTTCATAGTGGAAGGAAGTCAAAGATTCTCATTGAGATTAAGGATGGGACTTTCTCTTATGATGAGAAAGAGATCTTTACCAAGCTTGATCTTATGGTGGCGAAGAATGATAAAATTGCATTGATTGGACCGAATGGTGCAGGGAAGTCTACGCTCATTAATATTTTTCAGCAAAAATTAAAACTCACCTCGGGGCATCAAAAAAACCTTCAAGACTTGAAGGTCGTTGTTTTTGATCAAAATTGTCATCCTTGGAAATGGTCAGCGAAAACATATCCATTCCTATTTAGGTGATTTTCTTTTTACGAGTGATCAACTGAACCGTCCGGTTTCGACGTTGTCTGGGGGAGAAAAAAATAGGCTCCAGCTTGCGATGTTTATGAGGCAGGCCGCAGATCTTTGGGTCTTTGATGAGCCCACCAACGACCTTGATATTGAGACAATTGAGCTTTTGGAAAAAGAGTTAAAGGAATACGATGCTGCAGTGATTATTATTGGTCACGATCGCGCCTTCTTAGATAATATTTGTAAATCAACATGGCTGATTCATGAGAAACAAGTAGAGATCTTTGAAGGGGGTTATACCCAAGTTGCTCCTTATCTTCATGCGCTTGAGATGGAAAAATCAATCCCTCAAAAAGTGGTAGAGAAAAAGCAGGAACAATCTAAGCCGAGGAAACTTTCTTATAAAGAAAAAGAACGCCTTAAGGTGATTGAATCTGAAATAGAAAAAGCTGAAATGAAAGTTGCTGAGATTGAAGAACTTTTAGTCAACTTCGACTTTACTGATATGAATGCGGAAAAACAAAGTGAGTACGATTCACTTAATCAGAAAAAACTTGATGCTGAAGGGAAAGTAGAGAGTTTATTTGAAGAGTGGGAAAAGCTTTCTGCTATTTCGAAGCTCTCGGATTCTTAAACTGCCGTCGCGGTTTAGACTTTTTGGCATTATCCTTCGCGATACTCACTTTTAAAGTCCGACCATCAAGCTGAGTTCCATTCAGAGCTTGAATCGCTTTTTCGGCTGCTTTTTTATTTTGCATTTGAACAAAAGCAATCCCTTTACTTCGAAGAGTTCTCTTATCGCGGGTAATCCGTATAAATGACACGTATCCAAACTTTCGAAAGATCTCAAGAATACCTTGCTCCGTTTTCTGGTAACTCAAATTTCCAACGTAAATCGTTGTAAAATCAGGATCTTTTCTGAGGTAGCCCACAGAGAGTTTTTCAAGGTCATTCTTGTTTTTAAAGGTTTTCATGGGCATTCAGTACCATGAGAGCTCTCAAAAGAGGAATTATTCTTAGACTCTGTAAAAATAGCACTAATTTTGCCCATATAGGGTCGCTAGGGTATCGTTTAAAGCCTAAAGGATCAGTTTATGAATAGTGAATTAATCGGAAAATGGGTTGAGGTCACCTTGGTCAACGACAAGAAGTGGGTGGGCCGGATTGAAGAATGGGACGAAGAGGCCATCTTCATTAGTAATGGATTTGAGTTTGGTCATCCCGAGCACAAGGGTGCTGAGTGCACAAACGATGAAGCGACTAAAGTTACTGAAACAGAGCTAAGAGAGTTCTCCGTTAGTTAACAATAACAGAGTGTTACACTTGTTATTGAGCTTAAATGCCACTTATTGTGTTTAAAGGCTTATACTGTTATAATAGAGTAGCAAACGGTCTAAGAGATTCTTTTTTATAGCCTAAATCTGTTCTAAATTCTCTCCTCGATTTTTTTGTACAAACCTAAACTCAGGAGAAATTTATGAGTAGCAAAATTTATGTTGGAAACATTTCATTTGAAGTCACAAACGAGAGCCTTTCGGCTGAATTCGCCAAATTTGGTGAAGTCACATCGGCTAAAATCATTACTGACCGTGATACGGGAAGAAGTAAAGGTTTTGGTTTTATCGAAATGAGCACTGCAGCTCAGGCAAGTGAAGCCATTTCAAATCTAGACGGAACAATGCTTGAAGGAAGAGCGCTTAAAGTTAACGAAGCGAAGCCACAAGAAAAGCGTTGGTAAAACAACCCCTCTAAAAAATTTAATTATAAGTAATAATTCCATAGGAGGTCGGGATGAGTCGTTCAAAACTTACTTTTCAGAAAAGAGAACGAGAGCGAGCAAAAGCACTTAAAAAACAAGAAAAGCGCCAACGGAAAAGCGAGAAAAAGGATTCGGATATCGAACCCGCGGTGGACCAAGGCTCTGAACTTGTCGGAAAAGTTGTTTTTTCTTTAAGCTCAGGAGTCGGACGAATCACCTCGATTTCCCAAATGGAACTAGGTTCAGGGGATTTCCTTGTTGTTAACTTTAAAGATAGCACAGCGGTGGATTACATACGGATCGATGGTACTTATAATTTTAGAATTCTCTCTTCTGATGATGAATTTCAAACGGCGTTAGCGGAATTAAAATCTAAAACGACGTTAACGAATTTTGATTCGAAGAAAGATCGAGTTCATTATTTTAAAGCTTTAGAGCAGAAGTATAGTCTTGCTTCTCTCGTTGAGCTTATTAAGCAAATGTCGAAGTGTAGTGACCTCGGTGCTGTTGAGAAGAAGATTCTCCAAAGAGGAATCGATTCTCTCATTGAAGAGCATAAAATTCACACAGGACTTGCTTTGGATGAATCAAGAGAGAAGATCGAGTACCTTATTAGTGCTTAATCTTAAGTTAAGATGCGACTACTTTTTCTTGTTTTTCTAATTTCTTGCTTGGGGGCGGCGACAAAAAGCCCTCTAAAACTTCACGCAATTAAGGCCCAGTTGATTTATCAGAGTTCAGGAACTTTTTCTGAAGATCTTATAACCAGTAATAATTTTGTTTATTGGAATACTATTATTGGTGAGGGTAGTGCGAAAGAGCCAACCGATAAATTACTTGTGATGGTTCAAGTGAAGTCTTCTAAAAAAGAATTAAACCCCAAAGGGGAAAAAATTCTTATTACAGTAAAAGAAAATGGAAAGGTAAAAGCAGAGTCAGAACAGACCGTAGGTTTTATGACGAACTTCAGTTATCACGTGCCCCTAATAGTGAACAATATAGGTTGTGAACCCTTAACAATTACCGCAAAAATAAAAGGGGACTCCCTGTCGCTTGAGAAAGAAATCCCCTTTAAGTGTGGTGAGTAATTTATTGGTAATGCTTAGCTAAAACATCTAAAGCGTCAGTACTCGTAAAAATTCCTATAACCTTTTCCGTTTTATCCTTAATAAGAACAGAGTTAACTCGGTTCTGTCTCATTAGATTGATCGCATGAGGTATCGACATTTCATTATCAACCGTAATGGGGTCTGGGGTCATGATATCTTTAGCACTTAGGTCAAGAGAGTTTCCTGTTTTTCCTACGAAAGAAACGTCTCGGTCACTAATAATACCAATTGCTTTCCCATCTTCGACAACTGGAACATGATGAATATTGTTTTTCTGCATCAATTGAAAAACCTCAATTGTCGTTGTTTGTGGGGTAACAAATTTGATTTCATTTTTAACGAATTGTTGAACGGTATCAGCACTCATAAGGTCTCCTTTTGTTAACTAAAGTGTCCTCTAAATTAAGTTTAGAGACTATGATCCATGTCATGAATAGAGATTTTTCCTTAGCTGACAATTGAAGAGGGATTAGGTAGTATCTCGCCCATGAGACTTTTCCTCGTTTCTGCCATTATCTTTGCCCAATTTGGTCTTCTTTTCCACAAAGGTTTGGATCATCATCAAGAAGGCGGTCACGATGAGAATAAATGCTCTGTTTGTCTGACTCAGAAACTAAGCAAACTTGACCTTCCCATTGATTACACTACTAGCTTAGATAGCATTCACTTTTTTGTTGAGACGATTTCAAATGTCTTAGATCCCTCATTATCGTCTACGAATCTTATTTCTCAGTCTCCGAGAGGTCCTCCCAAAAAACTCTTTTCTTAAATACTAATTAACTTAAGGAGTTTTAAATGTACCGCTTAATTATTATGCTCGTTTTGACGAGCCATATTGCTTATTCTCAAGACAAAAGACTTTACCAAAACAAGGGAAATAAGTTTAACCCTTCAATTGGAGTGAACTCACTCTTTCTTTTTAAGAATGATTCTGTTCCCACAACAGATGAAGGATTTTCGATTCAGGAGATGGAACTTCAGTTTGTCTCTGATGTTGATTCTAATTTTATGGTGAATGCTCTCATCGCTATTAGAAAAGAAGCAGGAGAGTTTATTATTGAACCCGAAGAAGCGTTCTTGGAAACGACTTCGATTAAAGATATCACTTTTCGGGTGGGGAAATTTCGAATGGCACTTGGAAAGCATAACCAGCTTCACACTCATGCCTATCCCTTTGTTGATGCTCCTCTTACCCAAGCGAGTTTTCTCGGAGATGAGGGGCTTCAAGAAGTGGGGGGATCACTTGCTTATCTTGTGCCTCTCCCTTGGTATACTGAAGTGAGGGTCCAGGCCGTTCAAGGGGAGAATGAAGACTTATTCAACCCGGGCGGTGGTAAAAACACTAATAACTATGCTTACCTCGGACGTTTAGTAAACTTTTTAGAAGTAACAGATCATAGCACCTTAGAACTTTCCTTTAGTGGTCTTACAGGAAGAAACGATAATGACCCGCTTGTTAATCCCGAAGACACTCATTTGCTTGGGGCTGATTTAACTTACAAATGGAAACCAAGTAAGAACCAAAGCTTTCTTTGGTCGACTGAATATCTTCAACGTCAAAAAGAAACATTGGAGAGTGGGATCTTTAGTTATATTCAATACCAAATCGCCCCTCGTTGGTATCTAGGAGCTCGTTACGATAAACTGGGGATCACTGAAGATGATGGGACTGATATTAGTCGAGGGTCTTTTGTTGCAACCTTTGCTTCTTCTGAGTTCGCAGCGATTCGGGCGCAGTATAATTACGTGGATGATAAGTCGCAAGAAATTAACCATCAGGTGATGGTCCAATTTAATATGAGTATTGGGGCCCATCCGGCGCATAGGTATTAAATGAAAGTCCTGTTAGTTTTTCTTTTTTCAATTTCTGCTTGGGGAAAAATCAAAGTTGTGACAACGACGACGAACCTTCGCTCTTTGGTGGAGTTTGTTGGAGGAGACCAGGTCGAAGTTGTGAGTCTTGCAAAGGGGACACAGGACCCTCATTACCTAGAAGCAAAACCGTCTTACGTTTTAAAAGTTTCCAAGGCGGACCTCTTGGTTCAAATTGGGCTAGGGTTAGAAGATGCTTGGCTTCCCTTGATTATTAGGGGAGCTCGGCGTCCTGATCTAAGACCAGGGGAAAAACGCCATCTCTTTGCCCATAGAGGTGTTGAACTTTTAGAAGTTTTAAAAGCGGGAGAGGTGACACGCAAAGATGGTGATGTTCACCCTGAAGGGAACCCTCACTTTCTTCTCGATCCTGTGAGGGCCTCTTTTGTGGCCGGTGAGATTTCTAAAAAACTTGCTGAGTTGGACCCGAGTCATCAAAAGTATTACCTTAGTAATGCTCAAAAATTCTCTGAAAGGACTAAGGATTTAGCGTCTAAAAAAATAAAAGTAAAAAAAGTGATTAGTTATCACAAGACTCTTAACTATTTTTATAACCGTTTTGGAGTTGAGAATATAGCTTATCTCGAACCGAAACCCGGTGTTCCTCCCTCTGCTGGCCATTTAATAAAACTCATTGGAATTATTAAACAACAAAAACCAGAAAAAGTTATTGTTGAAAACTATTTTGATCCTTCTCCTGCCGATAGATTAAAAAAAGAAAGTCCCAAACTTGAAATACGCTCTGTTCCTGTTGCGGTCGATGCCGATAAATCCGTGGGAGATATATTGAAACTTTATCAACAACTCATAAAAGAAATAGGAGAGTAGAGTGGAAGTCCTAAGCTTTTTTCTCGCGCCTTTTTGTATGCTGGCAATATTATCAGGGATTCACTGCTATCTGGGGCTTCACGTTCTAAAACGAGAGATCATATTTATCGATCTTTCACTGGCGCAAATATCGGCACTAGGCGCAAGCATTGGCCTATTACTTCACTATGAACATCATAGTTTGCAAGCCTATGCATTAGGATTTGTAGCGACATTATTGGCAAGTGGGCTTTTTGCTTGGATGAGAAAACATGAAAAAGTTATTTCTCAAGAGGTTGTCATTGGAACCATGTTTGCCTTTGCGAGTGCGGCCATTATTTTAGTGGTCGATCAGTTGGCCCATGGTGCCGAACATATTAAAGAAAGTCTTGTTGGGAAAATTCTTTGGGTGACTTGGGATAAGGTCTTTATAACGGGCGCAATTTATCTTCTCGTTGGGGGGATCCACTATACTTTCCGAGAACAGTTTTTTGCACTTTCTGAAGGAAGATTAGAACGTAAGCACTTTTATTGGGATTTTATATTTTATGCGTTATTTGGATTAGTCATTACTTGCTCAACAGGTACTGTTGGAATTTTACTCGTTTTTACACTCCTTATAGTCCCTGCCAGTATAGGGAAACTTTTTTATCAGTCTTTAAAAGCGCGGTTATTGTTCGGGTGGTTCTTCTCAATTGCAATAGGTTCTATTGGCTTTTTAGTAAGCTACTTGTTTGATCTTCCTGCTGGAGCCGTCATTGTTTTACTTTTTTCATTGAGTTTATGTCTAAGTCTCTTAGGGAAATAAATAAGCTAAATAAATAACTTATATACTCTTTGCGTTTATAATAATTACCTATTGTTCAAACCCTAAAAGTCCTTTAGCTTTATAGAAAAGGAATTTTTATGAGCGATAAAACCCCATTAGAGCAATCAGTCTTTACACCCATTCAGCAGTCACTCTTTGAGTCTCGAGCAATCATTCTCAATGGAGCAGTCGACGGAAAGTTGATGTTTAAAGTGAACTCTCAACTTTTGGCAATGGAAAAATCAGATCCAGAAAAACCCATTGTGATTTGGATCAACTCACCAGGTGGAGAGATCAATTCGGGTTTTGGTATTTATGACATGATTCAGTTTATTCAGCCCAAGGTTATTACAGTGGTTTCAGGCTTAGCAGCCAGCATGGGTTCTGTTATTGCTTTAGCAGCAGAAAAAGAAAATCGACTCTCATTTCCCAATTCTAAACTCCTGATTCATCAACCTCTCATTGGAGGTGTCATGAGGGGGCAAGCTTCTGATATTGAAATCCATGCTAAAGACATTATTGAAACGAAGAAGAAGCTTCACAGGCTTTACGCTGATAGAACGGGAACTGATATTAAGAAGTTTGAAGAGCTTATGGAAAGAGACCGTTGGGTTAATCCAGATGAAGCCATTGAGCTAGGTCTGATTAGTAAAATTATAAAGGACAGAACAGAACTGAATAAGCACCTCTAGGCAGAATAGTGCAGAGGTTTAGTCTGGTAAAAAATACTCTTATTCCCACTTCCTGGTATTCCAATTAGAATATTTTTACTAATTGGGATTTCGATTTACCACAGATTTTTCATTTCTCAATTCAGCTGTAGAGGAAGAGTGTAAAATTGTTCTCCAGTATAAAACAAAAAACAGCTCTTCCTCTTTTTACTAAATTAAGAGTCATTGAAAATAAGGTTTCAGCATCTTTAATGTAAGCGGTGCGATCCTACTTATAAAAAAGTTGCTGAAACCCTCTTAAAAAGTAAGGCCCAACAGGGTCCTCACACTCTCGTTAACATTATATCTAGGGGGGGGATTAGGATTGATCCGATTTATTCCCTTCCTAGAAAATCACCATTCCCATAATACCATTCTTTTTAGCTTGACTGAAAATCAAGTGCTTAGCCGAGCCAGCTTGAGGACAATGGTCCTCTCATTTTCTTTTGAAATCCAAAGTGCCTTGGTTAGGAGGCGTGTTTTTAATCATCAACTTGATTAGGTTTTACCTAATTAAATCTAGGAATAATACGATTGTTTTTTTATTTATCCTTAATAAATAATATTCGTAGGAGCCCCATTAAGGACGGTTATAGCTTGTTATTGGTAAAAACAGAACTCTCTCTCTCATCAGTCCATGGAATTGGATTATTTGCTAATGAAGATATACCTGCAGGAAAGGAAATTTGGCGTTTTCATCGCAGGACTTGTGAGGTCTTTTCGTTTAAAGACTTTGTAGCGCTTTGTGAAGAAATTCCGGTCGTGACGATTCGAAATTTTATGAATTATTCCTATATTAAGAATAATCAAATTGTTTATATCAGTGATAATACTCGTTTTATGAATCACGACTTAAATCCAAATGTGACTTTTGTCGATGATCTTCACGAAGTGGCAATTCGTGATATCAGAAAAGGGGAAGAGTTGTTTGAAAACTACTTACTCTCTTATGATAAAAATGATTTCTTTTGTGAGCCTCTTCTTTTTGAGACAGATGATAAGGAAGAAATTTTAAAAATTTTGAGAAGCTTATTATGCTAAAAGTACAAACTTATATAGGCCCTTCTGAGGTCAGTGGTTTGGGCCTATTTCTTGATCAGGATATTTCTCAAGGTGAGTGCGTTTGGGAATATTGTGATCTTGTTGATATCACTTATTCAGCAGAGCAGTGGAAGCGCCTTAAGAGCCACCTTTCAAATGAAAGTTTTAAAATGATTAAGAGGTATGCGTATAAAGAAAATGGGTCCTATATCGTTTGTATGGATAATGCACAATTTATGAATCATAGTTCTGATGAGTTTAATGTGGTTAACAATAGTGATTTGCTGAGTATGGTGGCTTCCAGAGACATCAAAAAAGGGGAAGAGTTACTTTGTAATTATTTTGAGTACTCTGATGAGGATGATGATCATTTAAAGTTTCTAAAATAACTCAATATCTCTGGCTGGAAATACCTGAGATTTATCTTTACGAGACTTCTGAAGCTTTCCTAAATCTAAAACAAAGATAATAGGTTGCCCGGAATCAAGTACTGATTGGTTTAAACCATTAGGGAAATATTTATTTTGAGGGTGAAAGAGGTGGGCTCCTCCTTGATAAGAATGCCAAACAGCATCTTTTTTTCCGGTGTTTCCGGTTAGAATAACATAACTCATATGTTCTATGGCCCTTGCTTGGGCGGTGAAGATCACTCGATTTCTTCCTTCAATTGAATCTGTCTGCGAAGGAACAAAAATAACTTGTGGCTGGTGCTTAACGAGTTGGTTTGAAACATTTGGAAATTCAATGTCATGGCATATGAGTACTGCAAATTTAATTTTTTCATATTCAAAGAGAGTTAGATTTTTTGTTCCAGAGATATTATATTTCCTCTCCCAGGGAGTCGGGTACATTTTATCTTGATACTGGACCTTCCCATCTTTGAAATATACATAGGCCCTATTGACCGTCTTTTTCCCTTCTCGGACGAACTGTGAATGTCCTAAGATATTAATTTTATATTTTTGGGCGAGTTTCTTGAGTTGCTGTTCAATAGATTTTGATTGTTGAATAGTTTTTTCGATATTTTTAGGAACATCACTATCTTTGGGATTTAAGTCAAATAAGTCTAAAGTATTAAGTTCTGGAAAGAGAATGAACTCAGCTTTCTTCTTGCTTGCATAGGCGACTTCGTTTTCTGTTTTCTTTAAAATTGATTTTACATCTTGATTTCCCTCTATGAGATAGCGAGAGACGGCAACCTTCCAAGTTTGAGCAAAAGCATTCGCATGAAGGTAGAAAAGAATAGATATTAAAACTCGCATAAAAATTAGTCACCAAAAACAAATCCGTAACGGATACTCGTCATATTCGATTCAAACTTATTATAAGTAATATATTCAAAGAGAAGGAAAGAACTTTTATCTAAGCTACTATCACCGAATAAATATTTTAACCCTATAGAATAAAATGAGGTTGTTCCATCAACGGGTTCAAAGATATTATTTAAAGCTGCTTGAGTTGAGGGATCACTGACATCTCTGAATTCTTGTTCTTGACTGGAGATTCCATAGGCTCCTGCAAGCGTAAATTTATCCGTTAATCCAATGTCGACAGTGAGAGCAACATCAATTGCTTGGTGAGTTAATTTATTTTCAACATTACTGTAGAGAACATCACTTTGAAGGTAATGAAAATCCAAGGCCATTCCGTAATTAACACTTCCAAATAAACTTTGACCTTGAAAACCAAGGCCAATACTTCCTCCCCAAGGTTTCGTATGAGAAGACTCAAAGCTTTGTTGGTTGAGAACACTAGGCCCGATATCAATGTATCGATTCATATCGCTTAAAAAACTTTCGGCTTTTAAAGTATTAGAGAAGGTAACCGACAAAAAAACTATGAGAAGATAGCGCTTCATATTGAAATTATAAGGCATGATAAGGGGAGGTGTATCAATCTAGGCAACCTTGTCGCATAACATCATATAATCTTAACTTGCATTAAAATGAGAACATGTTGAGGGTAGCTCTATTATTCCTGACGGTAATTCTCGGTTGTAGCCCTGAGGCTGTTGATTTGGCAGAAGGTTTTTTTATCCAACCGGGTGATATTGTTATTACTGATAACGGTACCGACTCAGTTTATCTTTATGATTCGAATGGGGAGTTAAAAGAAATTCTTTTCTCTGTTAACTCTATTAGCGAAGTTGTTTACGGCGTTGCCTGGGACGCTGATAATAAAAGACTTCTTATTTCAGTCGATGGCGCTGACAGAATTGCAGCGATTGATGCTCTCGATGGAACCTTAACTCCGATTGCCTACTCAGATATAAATGTTAACGGAACAATGCGAGGGGTGACCCGGCTTACCAATGGTGCTGTTCTTGTGATTGAATCAAATAATGTTGAGCGATTTAACACTGATGGAAGTCGAGAGTCCTCAGGATGGCCAGTGACTAATATTTGTAACACACCTGTTGATATTGAATCTCTCTCGATGGGAGGGTTTGCAGTTAGCTGTACAGGCTCAGATCGAGTGACCACTCACTCTGATGATGGAACGACATTGGCGACAGGAACTTCAGGCATTAGTGGGACAGGTAATGCCTATGGAATTGTTGAACTTGATGATGGAACGATAGCCA
>JAUHYH010000039.1 GCA_030426585.1 Bacteriovoracia bacterium | reverse complement strand
TTCCAATTCCAGATCCAGTTGTGGAGACCAGTAATGAAGGTCGGCTTTAGGAATTCTGATCATAATATGGTGCTGCACGATAGTTCCTACAGCAATCTCTGAATCACTTATTTTTTTTTCAAGAAATGGTACATTTATTTCTTTATTAAAGACGGAGTCTTTTTTACAAATCTTTACGTTAATACCATCTCGGGTCAGTACGGAAGTCGAAACACTCCTGTTTTAAAAGATGGAAAGATTATTTATACAAATATTATCGAAAACCGACAGTGGCTTCTCACTCATACCAAAGCTTATGCTGAGTGGAGAAATCGCCTCATTTCTTGGGTCATTAGAAATAATCAAAAATCTTTAAAAATGGTTGTTATGCTCGGACAAGCAGGGAAAGACGCCGGAGCGACTTATATCAACTCCATTGGCGGAAAAGTTGTGGGTCGAGTAGATAACCCTTCAGCCTATAAGGTCCCTCTTTTTGAAATGGTTAGTGCTGGAGGAAATAATGAATGGGCCGTTCCCATGACAGCTGATGGGCGTGACGTTGCGGAAGTTCTTCGGAATGATCCCGTGATAAGAAAAAACCTGAGTGATAAATTAAAAAAATCAAAAGTGAACGCAACCGCAGAAAAAGAAAAACTTCTTAATTCAATGGCTTCAGATAAAAAAGAAAAAATCCTGGCCTTGGTTCAGGAGTACGAGAGCACTCGAAATTATAAGGCTAAAGAAAATGTTTTTTGGAGATTAAAAAACTCTGCTCCTAAAGTTGCAAATGCTATTGCTGATGAAGAGATGTACGAAAAAAGAATTGGAGCTTTAGAGAAGAAACTCGATTACAGAGACGGAACACAAGCTTATGGTGTTAGTACAGAAAACGCGATCGACCTTCTTTCTGATAATCCCGAGAAGGCTGAAGGACTGATGGTTTTTACTGAAGGTGGACCTGAAAAAAACGGACTTCTCTTTCCTGAACAAATTGGAGGGCAAGAGCTTGATACGATGATCGGAGCAGACGGTAAGAGTACAAGATCAATTAAGGGCTTACGCATTCCTTACCTAGAAGAGGGAAAAACAAAATACTTAATTGCCCCCGATGTTGTTTTTGTTGGTGCTCCTCACCCAACCTACTTGAGCATGAATCGATCAAGGGCCGCTCAACTCGTTGAAGATCAACTCCTCAAGCCTCTTTTAAAGGAAATGGATAGAGGCTGGAAACCTCCTACGGCTGAACCTGGAAGAGTTTCTTCTTTTCCGAATAAACCTTATAGCTATGGAAGGGCCCTTATTCCTGAAAGTCATGGCGACCCTTTCATGCCTAGATTCCGACTCACTCCAGTTTCTGAAGCCGTAAGAGAAAGTGATGGGATTACGACGGGGACAAGGAATAAAATTGAAAGAGTCTTAAGTAAAGAAGAAGCCGAAGCTTTTAGAGATAAAATTTATGAAATGAAAAAAGCGAAGCCTTCTAACCCCGACCTTCTTAGCAGCCACGAAGTTCTTACAAGTCGTCCTCGAAATGATGAATGGTTGTTCAAATATGACCGAGGACCCTCGGATGATTATTATAAGTTAATGGTGAGTTCAATCAATGAAAGAGAACTTTTTTGGCCTAAAAATGCTTATCAATCTGAAGCCGCTAAAGAATTAAAAACACAAGAAAGTAGAATTCTGAAAGAAAATAATGGGAAAGCTTTAACTGCGGCTGATAAAGAAGAAGCTCTTGTAAAAACGATGGATAAAATCTTTGATAAATATGGCATCAAGGCTTTTAATGTAAAAACTCATCCTAACAATGGTCCCTACTCACATTACCGAGGGACTTTCGAAAATCCTAAAGTCATTATCCTCGCAGACCCGCATGGGTTCGATGACTTTGCCACTTCTAAGGCTTTAACAGGATCAAGAGGTCAGTATCTTAATGGACTGATGCAAGACCTCGGGGTTGAAGATAAGTATCTCGTTATTAAAACTGTCCCTGTCGAAATGGATGGAGCAACGAAAGAAGAGTGGGAAGCCGTACTTAAGAGTACAAAAGAATATCGACAGAAGCTCTTTGCGAAGCTTCTAGCAGATAATCCAGACGCTGTGATTGTCACTGATGGGCAATATGCCGCAGAAGAAATGAAAGGTCTCACTGATAAAAAATTCACCTCGATCAAAAGAGGAAACTCTGACGATGCAGGGATTAAGGCTGCTGGGAGAAAGCTAGCAAAGCTTGATCAGTTCAGCGGAAGAACCATTCACGCAGAAAGAATCGATATCCCTCGTGAACACCTCACCTTTATTGCACGTACCTGGGAAGGAACCTCAGGAGATCGAGTTATCATGGGAGGTGGTAAAGAAGCTGGGAAGAACTTTCATATTGTTCGTCCTGACTGGGCCGTTAATAACGATGTCATTTTAAGAGACTCTACTCGTGACGCCCTTGACGAGATGATAGAAATGCTTGTTAAGGCCGGAGAGCCTAGACCAAGAGAAAGAGTTGGTGAGTTCATCTCAAGAAGAATGGATGAAAATCCTTACTTCATGAAAAAATTCCAAAATTGTATTGATCTTTTAAAGAAGTATTAGGAATAAAAAAAGGCCCGCTCGACGGGCCTTTTTTTTAAAGTGATCCCGGGTCTTTCATTTCTTCCTGAAAATCCGAGTCACCTTTATAAACTGTATAATCGGGTAAGTGATCAAAGTTCGCCTCAAAAGGATTGTCATTTATTTTTCTTTTGTTACGACGACTTCTTTTTTTCTTTTTTAGCATGGCCACTTTCTTAAGCTTTTTCTTATTGAAAATTTTAGAGTTCTCTTTAGAGTTTTTACTCTTAGAATCAGCGACAGCTTTTTCGCCATCTTTTGTATCTTTATCTTTTGAAGATAGTTCCTTCGTTCCTGATTTTGAGTCAGTAGAACTCGAAGTTTCTTCTTTAGCGGCATTGATATTATTATCAGTATTGAGAGAATGGTTCCACACAACGGCAGCAGTTAGCACCCCTAGTGCTACTAGCATCTTTCTCATGAAAGCCTCCTTGAACTATATGCCGAGGATACCTCAATTAGGGACGACGGTCAGAAAGCTAATAATTTTAAGCTGTTAGAAATCTGTCACTTTCAAAAAATTGCCACCAAAAGGTGCCATTTTTAGGGATTCGCAATCTGAACAATGGTTCTCGCAAGCGCCTCAGTGATAAAGCCCATGTAGTTAAAGTCGATTCGATCATCCAGGACATCACAGCTTCGGTGATAGCAACGATCTGAATCTCTCCCAAAGAAGTTCTCTGAAACCACTACTGCCGGGATCTTCGCATTCCAGAATGAAGAGTGATCACTTCTTGTGGTACAAGCTTCATTAATCTTAATGGGAAGCTTATGTTCTAGAATATTCTTAGCAATCATATCTGTAATATAATTCGAGTCTGGGCGATCACAATCAATCACATGGAAAACAGCATCTTGATCAGAATCCGTCGCCATCATTTCCATTTGAATATCAGCAATAATACTTTTGGGATTCTTAAGGGCCTTTACAAAAGCTTTAGAACCAACCAGTCCAACTTCTTCTCGATCAAAACCAACAAACGCCACGTTGTATTTCAAATCAAGCTTTGCAATGGCCTTGGCGATCACAAGGGCTGCAATTGTTCCAGAGCCATCATCATTCGCTCCGTTATTACAAACACTATCAATATGAGATGAAACCAGAAGAGTTTTACTGGAATCACTTCCCTTTTTACGAGCAAAGAAGTTTTGTATTCTTGTGTTGGGATAATCATTAAGACTTCCCACCTCGTATCCAAGCTTGTTGTACTCTTCCATCAAATAAGTCACAACTTTTTTCATGTCTTCAATTTGGCAACGGCTTTTAGGCAAAGATTTCTTACCTGACTTACGACTAATTTTTTGCTCTCCAACGAGTTCAGCTAACTTTGTTCGAAAAAATTCTAAGTCGATCAACTCACTATTGAGAAGCCCTAAAAACTGATTAAAACTTTTAAATTCATTAGGGCGATTATAATTAAACCCCTCAAAACTTTTATGCGTTTCAACCGATTGATAGGCATCCGTATCTCCAAGCCAGTTATGGCCTGAATGATCGTGATGATCTTGAGAGGCATATGTTGATAAAGAAACACATAAAAACAAAATCCATTTAAGCATAAGTCTCTCTCTTTTCGGGTTCACTCCCTATTCATGATTAAGAATATCTATTAGAATGGCTCCCAAGAAGGCGTTTAGCAAACGCTTTGGAGTGAAAAACTATGACATCAAGACCCAGTTTTCCTGAAGTCTATTTAGAACTGGCCACAACGCTCGCTAAGCGCTCAACTTGCGCTAGGCTTCAAGTAGGAACCGTTATTACCACGACAGATTTTAGAAAAGTTTTGGCCGTGGGTTATAATGGCAATGCCTCTGGTTTGGATAATTGTTGCGATCGAACTGAACAAGGCAATTGTGGGTGTTTGCATTCAGAAGAAAATGCCGTCATTAATTGTGACTCCCCCCGAACCTTAGAAAAATTTGTTTTTGTTACTCACCTTCCCTGTGTCGCTTGCGCGAAAAGACTCATCAATTTAGGGAATGTTAAAAAAGTTTTTTATCACAACCAATACCGGCTTACAGATTCCATCGACATTCTCAACAAAGTCGGAATCGAAGTCGAACAAATCCAATTATAGAGCATTAACGTCAATATCCCTATTTAAAGGGGTATCGAGCACAATAAAAGATTCCGTTGATTGAATCTCGGAAATTGATTGAATTTTCTCTGAAAGAAGTAAGTGAAAATCTTTAATATTTTTTGTGACAAGTTTTAGCATCAAAGCAAAGTTTCCTGTTGTGTAATAAATCTCCAGAACTTCAGGAAGCTTCTCTAGTTCTTTAACAACTTTATTTTGATCTTTCGCACTCTTAAGAAAAACACCAAGAATCACCATGACATCAAAACTTAAAACTTCTAAATTCACCTTGAGATGACTTCCTGAAATAATCCCAGCCTCTTGCATTTTTTGGATTCGTTGGTGAATGGTCCCCCCAGAAACATTCAATTTCTTAGCGATTTCAAGGTAGGCCATCCGGGCATCCTTCATAAGAAACGCTAAAATCTTCCTATCCGTATTATCAATTTGGTATTGAGTCTCCATAGATAACCTCTTTATCGGTATTTTATCATCAAAAGTTAAGATTTATTAATAATTTGATACCAGTTTGTTATTTCTACAATCATTAAATCATTTTTATCAAGCTTATGCTAATATATCCGTAAGGAAGATAAGGAGTCTTTATGTGTGGATTTTTGGCCCAATCAGATAGTTCGAAGCTCGAGGATTTTAAGGAATCATTTGAAAAGATTCATCACCGAGGACCCGATCACAGTTCACTGGTGACTTTGGATAACGCGCTTTTGGGTTTTCACCGATTGAGCATCATGGATCTCTCTCCGCTTGGGAACCAACCCTTTTATCAAGAAGAAGATTACCTTATCTGCAATGGCGAGATTTATAACTATCAAGAGTTGATTGATGAAATTGATTTCAATCCTGTTTCTGAAAGTGATTGTGAAATCTTGTTACCGCTTTACCATCGGTTCGGTCTCAAGAAAATGGTGGAAAAGCTCGACGCTGAATTTGCTTTTGTGATCTATGACCACAAACGAGGAAAACTCCTTGCGGCCCGAGACCCTATTGGAATTCGTCCTTTGTTTTATGGAACAACCGAACAAGGAAATCTTTGTTTCGGATCGGAAGTTAAGGCGCTTCAACATTGTTCTGATATAAAACCTTTTCCTCCTGGCCATTATTATGACGGCAAAGAGTTTCATGAATATATTGATCATGGTGAAGTAAAAGGTTTCATTAAACCAACGATAGAAGAAGCTGCTAAAGGGATTAACAAATATCTCTCTGCCGCAGTTTTAAAAAGACTCCAATCGGATGCCCCATTAGGTTTTCTTCTCAGTGGAGGGCTCGATTCTTCATTAGTTTGTGCTATAGCTGCCAAACATTCAGATAAGCCACTTACAACTTTTTCAATAGGAATGGATGAAGATGCCATTGATTTAAAATACGCCAAAATTGTTGCAGATCATATTGGGTCGGTTCATCACGAAGTTATTATCACGAAAGATGATGTTTTGGGTGCTTTAAGAGATGTTATTTGGCACCTTGAAACCTATGACATTACAACAGTGAGGGCCTCTATTGGAATGTATTTAGTTTGCAAATACGTTAAAGAAAAAACGGACCTTAAAGTCATTCTTACTGGTGAAGTGAGCGATGAGATCTTCGGATACAAATACACTGATTTTGCACCTGATGGTTCTGAGTTTCAGAAAGAGGCTGCGAAACGTGTTCGAGAACTTTATATCTATGATGTTTTAAGAGCTGACCGCTGTATCAGTGCTCATTCTCTTGAAGCACGAGTCCCCTTTAGTGATAAAGACTTTGTTGATTACGTTATGTCGCTTGATCCAGAATTGAAAATGAACTTCACAGGAAAAGGAAAATACTTATTACGAAAGGCTTTCGAAGAAGGAGATTATCTTCCTGAGGAGATTCTCTGGAGAGAAAAAGCCGCTTTCTCCGATGCTGTCGGACATAGTATGGTTGATTACTTAAAGGCCTATGCAGAAGAATGTTATACCGATCAAGATTATAGTGAAAAGATTATTCAATACAAACACGCAAGACCTTTCACTAAAGAGTCTTTACTCTATAGAGAAATTTTTGAAGAATTTTATCCAGGACAAGCTAAATTAATCAAAGATTTTTGGATGCCTAATAAGTTATGGAAAAACTGTGATGTGAGTGATCCCAGTGCGCGCGTTCTTCCGAACTACGGTCAAAGTGGGTCATAGAAACCATAAAGTTCTAACAGAAAGGGCGGTTTGATTGTGCCGCCCTCTCACAAAAAATCCATTTCGATTTTCTTTTTGTGACACCCATGAACTACTTAAATTTAGAAAAGCCAGATCACACCAAGTAAAATCACGAATCATATAATTCAAGTCGGCTTGGGTGTGCGTGAGCCCAGAGACCGCTGTCGGCCCATAAACATATTGATTATGTTTGATATCTCCATATCCGACTAGAGAAGTGAGAGAGAGAAACTTATAAACAGGCATTCGAAAGCTAAGCTCTCCATAATTTCCAAAGTGCCGATTAAGCTCTTTTGCATAAAAAAATCTTAAAAAATATGAATTTCGAAAACCAAAACTGTACTGATATTGAAGAGTCCCCTCAATTGAATCAGAACGTTTGGCCCGATAATCAGTCTCTTCATCAAAGTCACTCCCAAATGTCAGCGGAGGTTCTCCATCATTGAGATAGTTTATACTTGCTTGGAATTGGTGTTTGTCTTTTCGATCATGAGGGGACCAAACCAGGCTTGGACCTCTTAACTGAAAATCATCAAAAAAGGTAAAGGCTGGTCCGGCAAAAACAAAGGGATGAGGAAAAAACTCAGCACCGCGGAACACTCGCTTCGTATTAACAAAAGCGGCAAGCGTAACTTTGACCCATTTAGATTCTGCAAATGAATTAAAAGCAAATAAGAATAAGCTAAGCTTCAATATTGTGGTAAACATTCACAACATCTTCATCATCTTCAAGCAGCCCAATCAACTTCTCAACATCATCTAGGACTTCTCCTTCTGCTGAAGTAAAACTTAAGGGAATTCTCTCTAGTCCTGCTTCTTCTGGAGTTATATTTAAGCCCTGAAGTTTCTTTTGAATATCACCGAAAGCTTCTTTCGGACCAATAACTTCGAACATTTCTTCGTCTAATTCGATATCCTCTGCACCGGCGTCTATCATCTCAAGAGTAAACTCTTCTTCTTCCAACTCACCTTTGGGAATTGTAAAAACAGACTTCTGATCAAAGACAAATTGAAGACAACCTTCTTTTCCCAGTGATCCATTACATTTATTAAAATAACTTCGAACATTGGCTACGGTTCGAGTGGGATTATTGGTACTCGCTTCAACAAAAACAGCAACTCCACCGGGACCATAACCTTCATAATTAATTTCGTTATAGTCATCACCGCCCTCACCTGAACCTTTTTTAATAGCACGATCAATATTGTCTTTGGGAACATTAAACTTTCGGCATCGATCCAAAGCAATTTTCAAAAGAAAGTTTGTATCAGGATCGGGGCCTCCACTTTTGATGGCCTTAGCAACATCATGAAGGGCCTTGGAGTATATCCGACTTTTTGCCTTATCTGCAGCACCTTTCTTGGCCGCAATTTTTGATGACTTTCTACCCATAAATCCTCTTTATTTTGATTTGAATCTAAAATTTATCAAATAGTCGTTGAACTGAAAATCCCCTCACCTTACAATGAATTATGGGAAGATGTATTTTTTGCGAAATTGTTCGAAATGAAGCTGAGGCTAGCCTAATCAAGGAAAGTAAACATTCAATTGCTTTTCTGGATCAAAGCCAGATCAATCCAGGACACACGCTAGTAATCCCTAAAGTCCACTACAGGCTCTTTGAGAATCTCCCCCAGGATGTCGTTGAGGATATGTTTGTTCTGGCCCAAAAGATCTATAAGGGTCTTTTAAGATCCGAACTCAACTGTGAAGCAGGGAATATCTTTATTTCAAATGGAGACAATGCTGGTCAAGAAATTGATCATTGCCACATCCATGTTGTTCCTCGCTATCTCGGTGATCAAAAACTGATGAAATTCATCAGTTCAAAAAAGATTGAAAAAACTCCACGATCAACTCTTAATGATATCGCTAAAAAGCTCAGAGACAGCGTTCGCTAAAAACGAGACAAGCTTGTAACTTTTTATAACTTCTCGTGGAATATAACTATATGAAATACTTATTTTTAATATTCCTCCCTATTACAACTCAAGCTCAAGATTTTAAAGTTCGTGCGCGAGAACACTTTGAAATTCACACTATCGATGTCAGTGGGACAGAAGTTGAATATAAAGGATTTAGCAACACGCTCAATTTTTGGTGGGAGAAACCCTATGATATTTCCTACGGTTTCTCATTTTCTCCTGTTATTTCTAATCTAGAAGCTCAAGGACAAGAACTCCTAGGAGAAGATATCACTTATTGGAATATTGGTTTTGAACTCAAATATCATTTTCTTAAATCTCATAAATCATTTTTTGTTCGCCCAGGTATTGGCTACTCTCTTCTTAAACCGGGGAATAGTATTGAAGATGCATCAGGATATTTTCTTTATGCAGGAATTGGTTATGAGATCCCTTTTAAAAACTTCGGCCTCGCTTTAGAACTCGCTGTAAGGCATTCAAAGCTCTCAGATGATATAACAGTAAAGTCTTTTACGCCTTCAATAGGTTTTCACTTCTACGAAGTTTTCTAATACCAACCCTGGTTACGGGTTGCTCGAAAGAGCAGATCAATTAAAGCTTTGTGTCTTCTCATCACTCGATGGTAACGATGCTTTTTCATTGGATTATAAAGACCGGCATAATTAAAAAGTTGCAAAGGGTTCTTTTTAACCCAAGTCCACGATCCCATCTCCAAAGTCCAAGGAAGAAAAAGATTTTTAGTATTCTTATTTCTCTCTTGATGTTTTAGATAAATATAATCCCAGAGGTCACCATGAATCGTATAAACATCTGATTGGGGTTCAATTTTATAAACATTATAAGGGATGCAGTCATCAATTATCTTTTCCAGTTTTTTGACTTCACCAAGATTCGGAAACTCATCGACAGAACTTCCGAAGGGATACCAAAGCCGATCACGAATCCCAAATCCCGAATGAAAATCCACACTAATGGTACAAGAAGCATTCATGATTTGTTCATCAAGGTAATCATCAACCAGCTTAATTTCCTTTTCCATCGGTGCGTTCTCTGGTCCTCGATACCAAGGAATTTTGGGGGAAATTCGATGCCCTCCAATCAAAAAAGGGATCCGACCATTCTTCGCTTCAATTGGAGCATTCCTCATCAAATCGACACCATTTCCATTACAACGACTGTTGTGAGCAATTCCCACGGGATTTATCATTGGGATTGAGACTATTCGAGAAGTTTTTAGTTCTTTTCGAAGATCATCGTCCCATTGCATTTGATTAAAGAGTCGGTAAAGATAGGTTGTGACAAAGTGGGTTCCAATCTTCTCAAGACCATGAACGCCACCGAAAAGCCCAAGAACCGGTGAATCGAGATCTTTACTCCCGACTTCAAAGGCCATCACTGGATAGTCCTTCCCTCGAAAGGAAACCTTCCCCAATGTTTTAACACGGACAAGTTCACTGTCTGCTAAAACTGTTAGCTCATTTAAATCATTGATTTCTTTGAACTTCTTCACACTTCATTTATATCGTGAAACATCATGTTCGGCTAGGCAAACACCTAGAGAAATGTTTGATTTAGATCAAGTTCTTTTCAAATTTTATCATTTAACTTAATTTAAAAGGAATAATTTTATCAAAGAGGTGACAATGCTACGATTATTCTTAATCTTGTCTTTTTTCTCATGCACGGAAAAAAAACCAATTCAAACCCCAGAGCAAAACAAAGCGGCTCAAGAACTTCATGCAGAGGCGAAGGATAACTTCAAACCTCTAGAGAAATATGTTTCAAAAAACCTGAAAATGGTTGAACTTGGAAAAAAGCTTTATCTTGATCCACGTTTTTCTAAAAGTGGCACTATTTCTTGTAACTCCTGCCACAAGCTCGACAATTTTGGTGTCGACAATGAACCCACTTCACCAGGTCATGACGGGACTCGAGGAGACAGAAACTCTCCCACTACGTTTAATGCTTCTTATAATTTTGTTCAATTCTGGGATGGCCGCGCTGAAAATCTTGAAGCCCAAGCTCTCGGCCCTCTTCTAAATCCTATCGAGCATGGAATGAAATTAGAAAAAGATGTTCTCGATAAATTAAAAACTCCTGAGTATAAAGCACTTTTTAAAGAAGCATTCAATTCAGATGCAGCTGTTACTTTCAAAAATATAGGTGTCGCGATTGCTGAATTTGAAAAAACACTGGTCACGACAGATCGCTTTGATCAATACCTCAAAGGTGATCTTCAAGCTTTAAACGAGCAAGAACAAAGAGGTCTCAAAAGATTTATAGAGGTCGGTTGCACTAGTTGCCATTACGGAGCTTCAATCGGGGGCCAAGAATACCAAATGCTCGGTGCCGTAGAACCCTATCAAACTGAAGATTTAGGTCGTTATAAAGTCACGAACAAGGAAGAAGACAAGTTTATGTTTAAGATTCCTAACCTAAGAAATATCGCGAAAACAGGCCCTTATTTTCATGACGGTTCAATTAAGACGCTTGAGGAAGCTATCAAGCTTATGGGCAAGCACCAACTAGGAGAAGTCCTAAAAGATCAAGATGTTCAAGACATCAAAGCTTTTCTTAATAGTCTCACCGGAAAACTTCAATAATTTCAATGTGGTGGAGGTAGTCTCCACATCATACTGGGGGTGTCGCATTTAGCGACACCCCCTTATAGATATTACATTTCCAGAGCACTTCATTGTTTCAAATTCCTCTCAGTAATAGACTGAAAAGGCATGAAATTATTAGGAATTATTATTTTTACCACTATGGTGCTGAAAGCTTATGGCTCAGAATCTACTTGGTATGAATCCCATTACTCCACTAGTAAGCTTCAAAAAAAGTATGAGCTCATTAACAACAAGTTTTCGCCTGAAAAATTTAAGAAAGTCTTTAGCCTAAGAAATAAGTTTTGCGAGCCTGAACTCATTCAACAACTCCTCCCTTTGGGACCTGCCAATGTTAAATATGGAATTATTTACGCCAACAAATCAGGCTTAATTGATGAAGTGGAAACTGATATTCTTCTCGGCTATACAAATTACCTCAAAGAGAAAAGTACCGAAAAAGGTATCGACGTAACTAAGGGTAAAGAAGTCATTGGTGTTCGCTATATGAGAATGCTTGCAAATAAACGATGCCTCACTCAAAAGTGGAAAGATTTCTCCAAGAAAATGAGTGTCATCCAGTCAAATGGAGATGAAGGTCCGCTTGCTCCTCTGAATCAACTGGTCTACAACGAAGGGTTCATAAAGAAAGATCAATTTCTCATGCTCGAGATGGTTCGACTCCATCAAGAGAGCCTTTCAGGGACCTTAAGCATCTCTGAATATCATGAGAAGCGTGAACAACTTGAAAAAGAAGGCTACGAACTTAATCCTCAAATTACTGAATTTCATAATAGCAATCGATTTAAAAGCAACACTCCAAGTAGTCGTTATGACCTTTACTCGAACTTCAATCATCTTCAATTAAAAGAAATGTTGGAATTTATTAGCCGATTTGAAAAACGCTATAAGTACGACTCATCTGAAATTGTATTTCTTGAAAATGGAGAAATAAAAGAAAAGATCGCACTCAACCCCAATGAACAACTTAGACTTGCGATTAAACTCTATAATAAAGAGAAAAAAGACCTTATTGATAAGCCCTACTTTGCAGGAAAAGATTTTAGTTACCGAAATCTCCTCATTCTTTCTTATGAAACCAAACAAATGGATGATAAGGACTTAGAAGCTTTTGGAAGACTCGAGCAGAAAACGATTCGAAAAAACTTCTGGCAAAAGCTGGTTGGATTTGCTCCTCGCTTAAACTTCATCGTTTCAAGCCTTGCGGGACCGGTGTGGGGCCTTGGATACTCTCTAACAGCTTCATTTGTAAGTGATATTGTTGGACCGAAAAAAGTTGAGAAGCCTAAATATGAGCATGATATTTTCTATGGAAACTGTGAGATGCAATTATGAAATGGATAATGAGTCTCATTCTACTTTCCTTCTCTACTCAGATTTTCTCAATAGAAAGAGAAGTCGTGACGAGAAATGAAAAAGATAAGCTCGTTATCGTAAAAAAAGAACTAAAAGACCTTTTATCCGACACTCATTTCGAAGGTAAACATTTTAAAATCGTTTATAAAACGACCGACGAAACGATCGCGATTGATGACTCCCTCCTCGCTCGACGGGCCTCTAATGTCTATTATCACCTTACGATTGCAAAAAAATATTTTGAAAGACTTGGATTCAAACAAGACGGGCAAATGATTATCCGCTTAGATATCGAAAATGCATATCATAAGCGTTACCACTTCCAAAATGCGAAGCTTAATCCTATTTTTAATAATGCCTCGACAGTTGCTGCTGGTGCCGGAGTAGAAAGCCTAGGGATTCCAGCCTGGGGGCATGAAATTTGGTTTCGCCCGGTTAAGAAAGAAAAAATCTCGAAAGAAGATAAAAAACGATTTCGAAAGCTCGTTCGTAGCTCAATCCCTAAAACTTCTGAAGTCAACGCTGATGTTATTGCTTATACTGCAGCCAATGCTGCGATATCTGAAGACTTTAAAGGTTCGTTAGAACAATCGGCAAAGACTCTTTATCAAAACTACTTCTTATCAGCAGCTTTACGGTACGGAACTCCAGAACTACTTCTGCTTTTTTCTAGTAAGAACTTTTATTTTGATGCAGCCTTTGTTCCAGAAGTCATTTATCACGAATATACTCATTATGTGATGGCCGAGTTTGTTCCCCCAATTGATAACACATCAATCATGGAAGGTTTCGCAGATTTCTTTGCTGTGCTTGTTTCAGGGAGAACAAAGATTGCTCACAAGCTTGGTGACTATGGGTCACTTGTTGGAAGCCGTAACGCCTTAGCTAAAAAACCTTACTCTCGAATTATTGATACTAAGGCAGGCCTCGGAACCGAGTTCGTAATGTCACTTCTTTTTGAAGTTCATGGAATGCTCGTAAAGAAAGTTGGAAGAGAACAGGCCAATAAAAAAATTCTCAAACTCACTGAGTACATCACACTTGATACAAAAATCAGAGATGACTTCCCTGAAATTTTCAAGAAGGGTCTTCCTGATTATTGGCTCGAAGCAATAATTATTCTTAACAATCGCGGAATTTAGAGACTACCAATCGACACCGGTATCAATCTGCACCCTACCCTGAAATTTTTATATACTTGATATTACTCGAATCCCAACTTGGCATTTTTATTGCTCTTAAGCCTCCCTAATTACGAATACGTCTTGGAGGACTCAATGTTGAAATGGATCACGAATCTACTTTTGTTTATTTTTTGCTTTAATTCTTTCGCCTTACCCTTGAAAAAAGCATCTGATGTTAGCGAGGTCATGCAGAAATATGACTATATGCTTACAGCTCATCCTGAAGCTCATGATAAATCATTTCGAGCAAAGACCATGGAAGATTTTAAAGAGGAGCTCATGTCCTCAGTGTCTAAAGCGAATGATGCTGAACTTCAAATCGCTTTTGACAGTATCTTAAATGAAATCCCCTCTCAGGAAAAACGTGAAACTTATTTAAAGGTCCTAAAAAATTCAAGTAAAGAAGAAGTGGCAAGCTATCTCACTGACCCCAAACTGCTTGAAGATGCTCTTAGAGGTGAAAGTGCTAACTTTTTTATTACTGGGGATTTAGTCCTTGATATTGCTCTTATTCTGATTGGTGCCCTTATTCTTTACGCTATTATCGAGGCTATCGTTTTTGCGATCAAATACAAAAAGTATGAAAGTACTTATTCCTTCTCTTGGGGAGGGGCCTGCACTATAAGCAATATGGAGTACAACTACAGTTACTACGAAATCGAAGCTATTAAAGACAATGCCTATAACAAATGTCGCAACGAAGCAGAGCACCCGTCCACTTGTTCTTGGGCGGGATGGAGCTGGAGCGAAGACTCCACTTATGATGAGTATTACGATACGAGTTTTTAGGATTGCTATGACGTGAGAGCGACTTATAAAGCAGAACGAAATCCCTAAGGAGATGAAGGGGGCTTAGAGGTGCCCCTTTTTTTACACTATAAATTGAAGGACTTTTATCTATATGTTAGTTATCACAGAGATTACGACTCATTAGGGGGAATTATGTATCAAAAACTTTTATCAACCATCTTACTCTTAGCCTTCTCTTTTAATTCATTTGCAAAGCCCGTTGCAGAGGCTAACAAACTTAAAGATATCATGATCAAGTATGATTATCTTCTTACTTCTCACCAAAACTCTCATGACAAGGACTTCAGAAGTTCAACTCTTGAGAACTACAAAAAAGATATTAAAGATGCACTTGCTTCTGCTTCTAAAGAAGAGCTTGATGAAAGTTTCCAAGGCTTAATTGCTGAAATTCCAACTGAAGAGAAAAGAAAAGTTTACCTTAAAGTTTTAAACAATGCTTCAGATGCTCAACGTGCAGCTTTCTTAACTGACCCAACTCTTTTAGCTGATGCTCTTCGTGGTGAATCTGCTAACTTTTTCTCTAATGTTTCTGGAGTTGATATTTTATTAATCGCTCTTGGAGCCCTTGTTGTAACAATTCTTGTTGTTGCGATTGTTAACGCTGTTAAATATCAGTACTACTACGGATCTTTCTATATGAGAGCTGACTACTGTAGCTACAACTCTCTTACTCGTTACAATGCACCTTCTGTTATCGAAGAAAATAAAGCAACGGCCCTTAACCGTTGTTTAGCTCGTGCCAACAGACCTGATACTTGTCGATTTGATGGTTGGAGCTATGAAGAAATTGAAACGGTACTTGGATTCGTTGATTGTGATATTCGAGCTCGTTATATCTCTGACAGAAAATAATTCTTACCTATATAAGGCCGGTTTTTTCCCGGCCTTTTTTATTTAAACTCCTTTAATTCATTCCAAGAACTTAAATAGCGCGGCGATTTGTAATTCCGATTCATTTTCCAAGCCGAATCGTCCAGACCACAAGCTCCTAACTTAATACTTCCCTCCCCCTTCTTTTTATTAATCAAGTCTATGGCCTGCATGAGCTTATTATCAGCAAGAGAATCTTCCTCTCTGAGAAAGTCAATTTGGAGTTCACTCGAAAGACAGAAACCTGAAAGCCTTGCACCCGCTTTCTTGTATTCATAACCCTCTCGGTAATGTTCATCAATCAGATCGAGAGCAACTTTCATAATTTTTCGAGTATCACTGGTGGCTGCGATCTCTCTTTCTCCATAAAGGTAATACTGCTCAGTCGCCTTAAAGCGATTTGTCCGAGCAAAAACAGACACTCGAGTACAAAGAGACTCTTGAGCTCGCATCTTCCCAGCTGCATTTGTTATATAATTAGCGACCGATTCTTTTAAAGCGGATTTATCATAAACCGATTTCCCAAAACTTCGGGAACACATAATACTCTCTTTTTTTTCTAATTCCTTAGCAAAGGAAAAACAATTGATTCCTCTTAACTCTTCTTGGATTTGAAGCCCGACTTTAGTGAAAATTCTTTTGATAAGTTTTTCATTATCATATTCTTTAAAATCAAAAGCCGTTTTGAGGCCAAGGTTTATTAATTTCTGAGCACTTTTTCTTCCTATCCCCCAAATATCCTCTACTGGGGTTCTCTTAAGCGCAATATCAACTAACCTTTGATCAGAGAGATAAACCACTCCTCCTGCTTTTTGAGATTTCTTTGCGAGATGATTCGCGACTTTTGCCAAAACCTTTGTTGAAGCGATTCCTATTCCAACCGGAACACCGATATTTTTTAAAATGATTGATCTTAACTCTCGCCCCAATGATTCCTTATGAGCAACTCCTGATAAGTCAGCAAAAGCTTCATCGATCGAATAAACTTCGACTTTCGGGCATTGTTCATAAAGTGTCCCCATTACACGATTTGATAGGTCTGTATAAAGAGAGAAATTTGCTGAAAAAACAGCGACTCCTTTTTTTCGGCATAAGTCCTTAACCTTAAAGAAAGGGGCACCCATCGGAATCCCTAATCGCTTCGCTTCATCGGTTCGTGAAATAATACAACCATCATTATTTGAAAGAACGACAACAGGTCTGTGCTTAAGTTCGGGGCGAAAAAGTCGCTCGCAAGAACAATAAAAAGAGTTGCAATCAATTAGCGCATACACAGGAAGTCTCTCGCAAGACCAATAACGACTCCAAAAATCTGAAAGTCATCACTCTCTTGGATCAAATAATCTTTGTAACGAGGATTAAAGCTCCTGAGTCTCAACTGACCTTCTTCTCTAATAAATTGCTTACAAAGAGGCTTCTCATTAAGAAAGAAAGTTATAACGGATCCATTCACAGGATTTAATGAACGGTCAACCACAAGGATATCTCTTGGCTTAATTTCAGGGAGCATAGAATCCCCTGACGCCCTAACAAAAAAGGTCGAGTTCTTGTTTTTGAGAAAC
>JAUHYH010000225.1 GCA_030426585.1 Bacteriovoracia bacterium | reverse complement strand
CCGGTATGCCCAGCATGGAAGAGAGGAAAGAGTCCACCAATACTTAAAGCTATTGTCACAACTTTTAACGTGTTCTGCTTTTTTTTAATGAAGGCTGACCCAAGGAAAAAGAGAAAAGTCACGGCCGCAAAAGGGGGGACTTTTTCTCCCGCTTCTTCATGCTCGTGAAGAACTCGCTCTGAGACAACTTTTTCTGCAATGTCTTCATCACGTTCCCCCATTTCTTTTGCGAAGAAAGCCGAGCCCATGTAAATAAAACTTATTAAAACCAGGAAAGACCAATTTTTAGGCCCCAAGAAACCTTTCCTTTCTCCAATTAGGACAATGACGCCTAAAAAAGGAAGTAAAACCCCAAGAGCAATGGGAAAGTGAACAGCAATAGGATGAAGTGGTAAATCAAACATAATAACTCCTTGTTGATTCCATAATAGGTTTTTTGGGAGTTTTATCCATCCGGGATAACCCCTATGGACTCTAAGCTATTGAATTAACTCATCATTTAAGAGCATAATAAGGGAAATGACTTATCCATCGAGTAGCCTAAAAGTTCTCCTCTTTTCCGGAACACTTATCACTGTGTTGATGGGCTGGGACCTTATATCTGACTACAAGGAGGGGTCTTCAGCTCCGCACTTGATTGCTGAAGCTTTGGTCTTTGCTATTGGGGCGCTAGCGATGGTGTTTTCATTAAAGAAGTTATTGGAATTTCGTGTGGAGAACCATGACCTTCAGTTGAAACTCAAACTTAGTCAGGAAGAAAAAGATCAATGGAAAAGAGAGGCTAACGACCTCATTCAAGGTCTTTCTGTTCAGATTGACTCTCAATTTAAGCGCTGGGAACTCTCCCCCACTGAAAATGAAGTGGGTTTTCTAATTTTAAAAGGAATTTCATTAAAAGAGATAGCACATATCAGAGGGACAAAGTTAAAAACAGTTCAACAACAGGCACGTTCAATTTATCAGAAGTCCCATACCTCTAATCGTTCAGAGCTAGCTGCTTTCTTTCTGGAGGACCTACTTCCCCCTATGAGCTAAGCCGCGACTAAAACTCTTGCCTCTAAGTCATCTTGCCATTTTTTATAAAGATTAAGACTCGAGAGAACTTTATTGATCTCAGGGTTCGGTGAATAAACTTCAACATCAATCCCATTACGTCTGAAATTTTCAATAGCGTCATCTAGGGCAAAGGCGCCACTTAAATCAATAAAGACGACTTGGCTAAGGTCAATTCTTATTAAGTTCTTACCCTGAACGCTATTAAGAGCATCATTGATTTTTTGAACCGAACCGAAAAAGAGTGGTCCCTTAGGTGAAAAACTCACATGCCCCTTGGAAATTTCCTCAATATCATTTTCGTTCACGTTCTTTTCAAGCTCGTATCTGTAAACTTTAGTAATTTCTTGAACAAATCGAAAACACGCAAGCGCCATTCCAATTCCCATCGCAACCAAGAGATCTTCTACAACTGTAACAATAAAAACAGTAAGGAAAACAATGAGGTCTGATAAAGGAAGCCTGTGAACAACAGGAAGCACTCTGTAATCAATAATATCAATTCCTACTTTTAATAGGATTGCAGCCAAGCATGGTAGTGGAATTTTTCCTGCAATCGGTCCAAGAAAAACAGCAATCGCTAACAGCACAACACCATGAGTGAAAGAGGCAAGAACTGTTCGCCCTCCAGATTTATAAAGAGCAACTGATCTCATAGTTGCCGTCGCTGTCGTGAGACCTCCGATCATTCCAGCAGTCATGTTAGCAAGCCCTTGACCAAATAACTCTCGGTCAGAGTTATGCTTCTCACCACTTAAGTTGTCGTTAACAAGACAAGTGAGAAGGGAGTCAAAGACTGCTAGACCTGCTAGTGAAAGCGCAGGAAGGAAATATTGGGAGAAGCTATACTTTGAGAAGTCAGGCAAGGTTAATTCAGGAAGCCCTACCGGTATTTCTCCGATGTAATCAACACTCAATCCAACGAGGTTAGCAAAAAGACTCCCGACTATTAAAGCAAAAAGGGTTGAAGGAACCCCTCTTAAAAAACTCACTCGTTTGGTAATTTGTGGATAAAGGAATAAAAGTGCAAGAGTTCCTAAGGAAAGCTCTAGTGAATGCGGTTTAAAATGTGAAAGAGCATAAGGCAATGTTTTTACAACCTCCATCACACTCTTTGCGTTCGGAAGTCCGAGAAGCGGATCGAGTTCCAGAATAATGACAAGAACCCCTATCCCACACATGAAACCTGCAATAACAGAGTAAGGTGTGTAATAAATTAGACGTCCTACTTTTAAAAAGGAGAGGGCCGCGAGGATGACCCCACTAAGAAAAATAATAGTAAAAGCAAAGCCAATATCAGGTTGACCGCTCGCTAATTGATACCCAATCATAATAACTGCAAGCTGGGCCATCTTTGGACCTGTTGGTCCACTGACTCCAATTCGTGAACCTCCAAAGAGACTCCCAATTAAGCCACCGGCAATCGCACCCCATAGCCCTGACATAGGTCCAAGACCTGACCCCACTCCGAAGGCCAAAGCAAGCGGAAGAGCAATAAAAGCGACCGTAACTCCCGCCATAATATCTTTCTTCCAATTGGAGAAGATTCCTGTGAAGTTTTCTTTGGGATTAATTTCTTTAAGACTGTCCTTAATGAACTCGAAGAGTTCCTTACCAATTCCTGAACCTCTATACCTCATACACACTCCTCGCACGTCCCAAGTAATTAAATAATTACTATTCACTTCAGGTTAAAATTTTTACTGCTTCAACATAAAATAGTTTTCTACATAGCATTATCGCGGATCTTGGAATAAAATAAATCAGAATAAAAATAACTTTAAATTCGGAAAAACAGAATTGCTCCAAACTCTTAATTTTAAACATATTTTCTACTTCTGGGTGGTCGCTAAAGAGGAAAGTATCCAAAAATCGGGAACCCTTCTAAATGTTTCCCCCTCCTCAATCTCTGAACAAATTAAGACTCTCGAGTCACGTGTTGGTTTCAACCTGTTTGACCGAAGCCAAAAAAAGATGGCACTTACCACTCAAGGAAAAACAATTTTTGAAAAACTTGATCAGTTCTTCCCTCAAATTGAAGAACTTTTTGAAAGTCTTATCAACCACAAACATGCCGAGGTTAAAACCTTAAAGATTGGATTCTGCCCGACACTTTCTAAAGATATCAAGTTCAAACTCTGTTTTAGTTTAATCGAAGATCCGTATTACACCGTGAGGGTGAATCAAG
>JAUHYH010000038.1 GCA_030426585.1 Bacteriovoracia bacterium | reverse complement strand
TTATAGCTTCGCGATGTTGACTCAATACACTCTTTTATATATTTCTTGGTCAACTTATAAAGCCCATTGATTTCAGAAAGTGAAGCTAAGTGCATTCTTGATTGTGGATAAAAAGGAGATGACTTGGAAACTTTCTTAAAAAACTGAATAGCAAGATCATCCTTTTTTAAGAAAAAGGCTTTCTTTCCAGCAAGGTAATTAATATTTGAATGCTTTGCGATACTTTTTATTTTATCGAGCGGAAGGTCTAAAAAAGGGTAAATATTTGTCTTCTCTAAGATCTTTGCCATTAAACGAATAGAAGTCGTTGAAGGTCGACTTGTCTTCATTAAATACACTTTCAAAAAACTTGAAGCAATAAAGGGCTTCTTCCCACGATAGCTGTTTTTTGCTTGAGCTAAAATTCTTAGTTCAGGAGAAACTCTTCTGACTCTCTTCTTTCTTTTAGATGTTCTTGCCTCAGCAAAGCTAATCATTAAAGAAAAAAGAAGAATATATCTTAATAATCTAAAAATCATTACTTCGGCTCCAAGTTGATAGGCTGTCTAACCTTTACGATTCCGCCCCCTCGAGGTTTCGGAAATTGAATCGTACTCATAACTCTACGGAAACAATTAATGGCCGTGGATGAGAAGGTCATGCTTCTTGTAGTAAAAGAAGGTTTAATAGCTCGACCTTGTCCAGTGATCGTAAACTTCAGATCAATCGTTGTTGAAAACCTTTTATTCTTTCTTTCTAACTCTCTATCGTAACAATAAGCAAACCTCGGGAGGTGTTGTCTCAAAACATTTTGGATGTCTCTTGGGTCAAGCATCCCAAGGATTACGGTTCGCTTCCCAATACTATTTTTTAAACCAATCGCTCTTCCTGTTGTTCCTGTGGTTACTTTTCCAGCACCAAAGTCTCCGATCCGTTTCCCTCTTAAAACGTCACTGTTTCTACGTTTATTTGCAATAAATGAAACATCGGTTTTACCCGTGGAACCACTGGTCTGAGTAATACTCTTACGAAGTTTTTTACTGCTTTTGCTGCCTGACGTATTCGAGGAAAGATCACTAAGCGCTTGTGAGAACTTACTTGTTAACGACTTAATTTTAGAAGCCGGAGGGATTACCTTTTTTGCTTTGAGGCTTGTCCGAACAACTTTCTTTGTTACTTTTGGTGCCTTAACTGGCTGAGGTTTCACTACTGGCTCAGGAGCGGGAGCAGGAGGAGAGGGAGCGACAACTCTTTCTTTGACATCATCCTTACTCTCTTTTTGAGTCGGTTCTTCTTCGGACTCTTCTTCTACGGGTTCGCCTTTTGCTTCTTCAACCTTCGGCTCATCTTCAACGATTTCATTCTTTTTTTCTTTCTCATCGACCTTCGTATTATCAACTTCAGTTTTATCAGACGACTCAGTCGCCTCTTCCACCGGCTTAAGAGGTTTTATGACCTTTTTCTTATAAAGAATTCTATCAATCTTTTTACTAATCTTTTCTGGATCTTTTGGCTTTTCCTCAGGCTCAAAAATAAACAATCCCACGACAAAAAGTAGCCAAAAGACAGAGAAGAACGTGAACAACCAGAAAAGAAGTTTATCTCTATCAAAGAATTTCACCTTTGTGGTTGTTGGTGGAGAATCGGTTTGTTTTAAATAGATATTAAGATTGTCATTGCTAATAACGACTAAGTCATTCACATCAAGGTCATAACTATCTTGAGTTAAGAAACAATTTGTTTTAACCCCTTCGGCTGTGTAGATCTTATAATCAAAAAAATCAGTCTTAAGAAGTTTAAACTGACCATCTTTATTCACTTCCGCAATATTTAAGTCTTCTCGAAGCCCCATAATTGGGACAGAAAGCTTATTACTTTTCTTTAAGTCTGCTGTTAAAACTAGCTCTTTCTCACTTTGTTTAAAGTAATCAACTTCGTAGATACAGTCACCAAAAAGTGACGTGACCTCAAGACATCTCTCTCTATTTTCAAAATCAAATGCCGTTCCAGAAACTTCTTCTTCAAAAATAAATTCAGTAAATTCAAACTGAGGAAACAGACCTACAATCGTCTGATCTTGAGTCGACGGTAATGGTTTTTTTACTTCTTCTTTGGTTATAATCGTCGTTCGATCGGGAGAAGTTTTTTCAACCTTTGCCTGGGTTGTTGTTTTTTCAACAATCTCTTCTACCTTGGTTATTGATTTTTCAGGTTGAGTAATTTCTGAGTTTGTTAGATAAATTGCAGACTGTGTAAGCTCTGCTTGAATATCCTCATTCTTAAGAAGTTTTTGAGTTGCTGTATTGTCAGAAATTCCAGCTGCAGTTTTTTGCAGTTCTCTAAACTCGACTTTATAGCGAACGGAACCAAAACGGAGAATATCTCCCGCTTTTAGCTCAGAAGTTGTTATTTTTTCGTCATTAATAAAAACCCCATTCGTTGAATCGAGGTCAGAAGCAATAAGCGTGTCACCTTTTCTTAAGAGAGAAGCATGAACCTGTGAAAGAAACTCATTCTTAATTGTATAATCACAAGTTTCCGAACGCCCTACAGTAAGGATACGACTCTCAACAAGGATTAAAGGGTATTCTTCATTCAGTGGAGTTAGAATGAATTGACGTTTCTGACTCATTGGGGCCCCATCTCTTTATTCATTTTGAGAAAGTTTTGATTGTCTCCAATCTCTGCCTCATATTTATTGGCAACTTCCTTAAACTTAAGATCACTGTTTATGTTTGATAGATAATATAAGTAGTTTAAAATCTCACCTTTACTTCTAACAGCTGAATCGAAATTCTGAATAGCTGATTCATTCTTTCTAAGAACAACTGCGATCTTCGCTCTCAATAGATCAAGATCTGGACCAGAGACACCTGCATTTTCAACAAAAGGGATCAAAGATTCATTACTAAAGGTTCCATCTTCAACTTGGAGTTTTAACAAGTTGAAGGTATTTAAAATATTCCTTGAGGCATCTACTGATTCAGTAAAAAGACTCTCTGCCAGATCTCGATGCCCCCAATTCATTTGAATTACCGCCATATTGTTGAGAACTAAAGACTTTTTCTTCGCTTGCTTATCAACGTTCGGGAGTTGGATTTTATAAAGAAAATAACTTTTCTTAAGCTCACCTGCGTAAAGACAGCCTAGTGCCTGGGCAAGTAACTCTTCAGCAGGGACTTCTTCTGTCGTTAAACAAAGCGCTTTAATTTGGTCAATGTATTCTTCATCACTTCCTACACTATACTTTCCTGGAAATGAGTCTCGTTCATCAACTGCATTTACAACTGCAACATTCTCTTCAGTACCAGTGTCTAATGCACAAGAAAAGAAAACTAAAAGAATAGTTAAATTAAGTAATTCTCTCACTCTCTCCCCTGTACATAAAAAGTTTTATTCGGATAAATAAAGTACTGAGGCATATTCAATGAAATATATCTCAACACATATTGATCTTTCTTAATCAGCCGTGCATTTTTTAAAGTTTTTAATTTTTCTCTAAAAGGATCAAGGGCCTGGTTTATAAGATCCCCTATCTGTTCAATCTGAACTGGGCTTTGAATTTTTGTAACTTCTTGCTCCATAAATTTAATCATGTCTTCAAATAACGTTACTTGAACAACATCTTTTAAAGTTAAAACAAGCGGATACTTCGTAGGATAATCCGCTAAGCTTTTTGTTTTCTCAAGAAAAAGTCCTAAGTTCTTCTCTAAGAAGGACTCAAGGTTTTCCAGTGAGAGCGGCATCGACTGATAGTTGACCGTCTGAATTCCTGTTGAAAGGACATTTTTAAAATCTTCATAGATTGGTGAATTTGCCTGAGAGGTTGTTGCTAACATGGACTCAATCGGTTCATAGATTTTAGAGAAATCACTTTTTTCTAAAGTTGAAACCTCATTGAATACATATTTAATATACTCTTGAACAAAATCGTTAACACTTTCTTGTCCATTTGAGATCAAAATCACCCTAAGAGCAGAAGATATCTTCCTTGCTTCTGTGAAATTTGTGTACTCATAGACCAGAGAATAGATTGAATTCTTAACATTGGGAGAAATTTTACAAGGTGTAATTGTTCCAACATGCCTCTCGACTTCGCTGAAACGTTCATGCATGAGGAGGGCTTCTAAGTAGCTCAAGAAATTTTTCTCTTTCGTAAAACTATTGAGTTCACAAGACTTAGAGTATATTTGTCCCAATAACCCTAAAGAGTAAGTAGGGTTAATCATAAGTCCTTCAGAAGCTAGAGTCTGAATCCGGGGTGAATAACTTGTGAATTCATCAGGAAGACTATTTCTTAGAATCTCAGAGAATAACCCACCTGCTTGGCCGAAAGAACCAAGCTTATGAAACAACAATCCCGCATTAAATCCTGAAATAACCCTATTCACTCGATCGACTTCGTTATTCTTATAAAAACCAACCAGTTTTTGGGCAATATCGTTTTTGTTTCCTTTATCCTCTTTCAAAAGAGCATTGATTTTACCTAATACTAAGTTTTGATAACTAGCACTTGTAACCTTTTGGAGTTGTGCTGACTGACTTAAAGTTGGATCCTTTGCGATATAGTCTTTTAAACTTTTGACTAGGTATTCATTCTGAGTTTGCTGAGCGGCTGTCGCAATCTTTAGAAGCATTAATTCTACTTGGCTAGATTCACCTGGATATTTCTGGTGATACTTTTTAGTTAGAACTAATGAGTTTTTATAATCTTTATTTTTATAATAGATATCATAGAGCTTAAGATAAATAATCTTCTTAGCTTTCGGATCTCTTCCATATCTTATGTAGTCTATATAATATTGTTTTTCTTTTTCGGCATTAACATTGAAGCCTAAACTCGTGTCTGAATAAAGAGAAATAATCTCATCTAGAAGCTTACCCGCTGTTCTTGATTTTTTATTTTTGATTTTTCCATAAAGCTGCTCGAATTTAGAAAGAGCGTCTCTCTTATTCCCTGCTTTTCTAAGAACCTGAGCATATCTAATTTCATAGGTAAATCGTTTCTTTGGCTCAATCTCAATCATGGTTTGAAGTAGCGTAATAGTATCTTCCATGATTGGCTTAAAATAACGGTCTCTTCTACTAAAATCTTTTTTATTAATTCGTTTAAAGTTTTCGCCTAGTAATTTTAAGTTTAGGTTCGCAAACTGCTGAACAAGATCTTTATCAAGCTTTCCTTCTTTTAAGTAACTAAGAATGTCTTTTCTTAGCTTAACCATGGTCCGGCGAGTTTTCTTAAACTCAGAGGAAACAAGAAAGTTATACATTTCAACTCTAAAGCTTAGCAGGCTATTATATTTTCTTTTCCTTTCTAAAAGCTTCTCGATTCTAATGATGTAAGCGTCAAACTTTGAAAAAAAACCTTTTTCATAAACATACTTGATGTAATCAAAGAGAGCTCGACCATCATCGACCTTTGTCTTTTGAACAAAAGCAAACCCCTTATCAGGATAACCTGCAAAAACATAAAACTGAGGGATCTTACTCAAACTCTCTTGGTAGTAATAGTTCTGAGGGTTTTTCTTTTTTGTATATTTATAAATTGCATAGAGAGACCTTACCGCGTTATCAAACTGGTCAAGCTTAAAGAAACACCAAGCCATATTGTAATAATAACGATCAGTCCAAGCAGTATCTTTTTTTATCTTTAATGCTAAGGAATAATACTTGATGGCCTTATTGTAAGCTCTTAAGTTGAAATAATAGTCTCCAAGTTTCCCCGAAGCATTATTTTTTAGTTCTCTGTCTTTTAGGTACTTTATTGCCTTAAGGAAATATCTTTCAGCCTCTCTCGAATTATTCTCATACTCAAATATAAGAAGACCTTGCATGAGATAAAACTTTCCTTGATTAGCAAACTTACTGAACTTTTTATCAATTTGATCTCCAAAGTTTTTAGTTTTCTTATAAAAGGCTAAATTTTTTCTTTCTAACTTTTTTGCAGCAACACTATTGGCTTTCTTAAACTTCAAAGCTCTGAGTTTTTTGCTTTGGATATTTAATATCTCAACTCTGGAATTATAAACTCTATAATAATTTCTAGAACTTGGTTTCTTGCTCCACAACTTAAAAGCGGCTTTATACTCGCGCTTTAAAACTTTCATCAACTTGGCATCATATGCCCCTTGGCTCTTGGACCAAGCAAGTGGACTAATAAGGAAAATGAGAAGTAACCATTTCTTCAAATCTAACTCTCGATAACGATAAATTTAAACTGCTCAAAACCTACTTCAGCAGAAACATCCATTATTTTTTTTATATGATAATAATCTATAGATCGATCCATCAGGAGATTTATAACCCCTGAGAAAGGTGCCGATTCATCAGACTCAATATTCAATTGTTCGATTCGATCTTTAATTGCCATCAATTCATTTTTGATTTTTATCGAATCTTTACCACTCCAACTGTTTTTCTGAACTTTAGTCACTAATTTATCAGAGATAATAATCTCTCTATCTTTAGACATTTGAACTGTCACACCTTTGTGAACTACGGTCTGAGAGATTGAGAGGGGAATTTGCATCCCTTTTGGAATCATCAATTCAACTTCTGATGTCGTATAGTTTTTAATTAAAAAAACCAAAAGGATAACAAGAACATCGAGGAGGGAATTCAATTCGAGATGAAAATCTCCCTTATTCTTTCTTCTTGTTCTAAATCTAATAAACCGTTTACGACTCATTACTTATTCCTCAAACATAATTTGACGGAAAAGAAATTTATCTTCTTCTTTAACGCCTGCTTGGTTATTAGTTCTTACATTGTCTAAAACCATCACAAGATCTTGGTAACTAACGCTTCTCTGAGCAGTTACAACAACTCTATTTTCATCAGGATGGCTTTTCTTAATACTAATGAGGGCCTCATTAATATCTTTCATCGTTTTTTCGTTTTCCCAATCTGTAACATTGATCTTTTTGATCAACACGCCCTTTTTGTAGTTCGTTAAAAGGACTGAGTTTTTATTTACAGTCACCTTTAATTCAAACTGATCTTCTTTTTGGTCTTGCTTAGTACTAACTCTGAAAATTGGAAGATCTGATCCAATTTCAAAAATCCTAAGTAATTGCGCCGAAGCAAGAAGGAAAAAAATGAGGATGAAAACAACATCCAAAATCGGAATCAAGTTTAACGGTGTAAACTTTCTTTTTTTCCTTCGGGCACTGGGAACCTTATACATATTTGCCTCTTCCTTGAGGGAACTTTAAGTTAGTCGTTTTTTTCAATGACTTTCATCGTTCCTAAAATATCCAGAAGCTTTACTGAATATTGATCAACATCTGAAATAATCTTTTCAGACTTCGATGTTAGGAAAGAGTGGAAAACCATAATTGTAATTGCTGAAATTAATCCAAATGCCGTTGTGTTCATGGCTTTAGAAATCCCGGCAGCAAGAATCGTCGCTTTCTGAGAAGGGTCAGCAGCACCAACCGCTTCAAAGGCCATGATAAGACCGAAGATCGTTCCAAGAAGTCCTAATAGCGTTGAGATGTTTGCTAAAAGGTTAAGGTAGTGAATTCTCTTCTCTACGTTTGGAATGATTTCTAATGCTGTTGCATCAATTGCATTTTGAACTTGTTCAGAGTTTTGATTTGATCGTTTCAAACCATTTTTAATAACTTTCGGAAGCATTGCTTTTGAACCCGAACAGTATTGAATCGCATCTTTAATTTTATTTGCGAGAACAAGTTTCTGGATCTCATTCATAAAACTGGCAGCGTTTAAATCGAATGACCTAAACCTTAAGAATCTTTCGATTCCAATTGCTAATCCTGCAAAAAAGACTAGTAAGATGATTAACATAAACGACCCACCGTCGCTCATAAATGTACCGAAATTGTTGATGAAATCCATAAATCCCCTTCCTTAGGAAACGATGATATAAGTAGTTGTTTTCTCTTTATTTATGATAGAAATACTCAATAGACCCGTCAAACTTTTGAGTTCACCTCAAGAGGGAAAAATATACCTCCATTCCTGATCAAAACCCTCGGAGTCCTCCTCTACATCCTGATACATCACTCAAATTTAGCGAGACCATATCTCGGGTTTCTAGCCTCAATATGTCTATTTTTTAAACACCCTGAAAGAAGTTAACTAATTAACCCTTTAGGAGCCTTTCTAAGTGCTTGTTTTCAGTGGGTTAAAACTGGCATCAGACTTGAATATATAGTTCCTGAGAGAATAACTCAGGAGACTGAAATGAAAACACTTTCGACAATTATCTTTTTTATCGTTTGTTTAAGCTTTCAAGCAAAAGCTTCAGAACTTATCTGCCAAACGAACTACAACGAAATCAAACTTGTGATTGATGGAGATAATGTAGCGGTTATGAAAACTTTTGAAAGAGGACGAGAGTTCGCTTCAAATGAACTTGTAAAAACTCAATCAACTGACAATGGGTTCACAAAGACCTTCTATAAAGGCACAAATAAGTACAAAGTGGCGATCGCTGATCTTAAAAATTTAAATGAAGTTGATGATTACTTAACGATCGTTTCTCACGAAGGTCATCAAATGACCTACCCTCTTAACTGCGCACTATAAGACGTTTAATAGATTATTGAAGACAGTCAGACCCAATCCCGAAATCACCGGGATGGTCAGATTGTCATCAATTTTAAAAGCTGAAACCAACTCAGAAAGGGCGCCAAAAACCCCTCCAGCCAAACAAAAAAGAACAAGGTGACTATCAGTGATACCTAAAATCTTTAGGTAAAAGAAACCAATTGAATAGCAAACGATAAAACAAGTAAGGGTCCCTTCAAGACTTTTGTTTGGAAGGATTTTTTCTTTTCCATAAATCCCTCCAACGAGAGAGCTCAGAGGATCAGCAAAGATCAGAAAAAGAGTTGAAAGTAAGGCTATACGCTCATCGAAAAGAAGTAAGCTAAGACCGACACCAAGCAGATAAAATGAGTGGCCACCATAGTTATTAACTTCACTACACCTTAGAATCGGTTTAGTAATTTTACAAAAAAGGGCATTAAGCTTGGGTGACTGAAATCGAAGCGTATCAAACAGCCAAAAGATTACTGCAGCAGTAATACACAGGAGAGCGACTGGCTGAGCAGGAAGGTTAAAGGTTAAATAAAACCCAACGCCGATTGATCCTGTTGAAATATGCCAAATTTTTCTGGCCCAGTGGATATCCTGCCGCTTCGCGAGTCCAGATAAACTCTGAGAACTAGATTTTGAGACAAATTCCAAGGTATCGTTCCTTTCCATCATTCTTTGGTCTTTTTATCACCCTAAATTAAGTAAAATTGTTTGATAACGTCAATAATTAAGACCAACCCTGTAAAAAAGCTTTATCAATAATCTTTTTTCACTTTATAATGGAAATTGAACCACTTATGGAAGAGGAATGCGTGAGTTTATTCGACTCGTCAAAGAATAGAATTAAGACCTTACAGATCAAGAGCAGAGCTTTATCGCGCCCTGCACAAGAAATCCTTTCCAAGTATGAACAAACCCAAGCTAGCACAACGCTTAAAAAAACCATTTGGGCCATCGGTGGTGGAAAAGGCGGAGTAGGGAAAAGCTTATTCTCTGCCAACACGGCTATTGCACTCGCTCAACAAGGTTACAAGGTTCTTTCCATTGATCTCGACCTGGGTGGGGCCAACCTCCACACTTGCTTAGGTGTCCCTATCCCTTCGGTGACACTTTCGGATTATATTTCGAAAAAAGTGGTCAATATCAAAGATATTATTGTGAAGACTCCAATCCCTAACCTTTCACTCATTAGTGGGGCCCAGGATGAAATTGGAATCGCCAACTTAAAACAGACTCATAAGAACATGCTTCTTAAAAGCCTTGAAAATGTTGAAGCAGACTTTATTCTTCTCGATCTTGGTGCCGGAACAAGTTTTAATACCTTAGATTTTTTTATTGCTGCTGATCAAGGGTTCCTTGTCGCGCTTCCAGAGCCAACTGCAATCGAGAACACTTATCGCTTTATTAAATCTGTATTTTACAGACGCTTGAGTATGTTTGAAGAAACATTTGATATTCAACATCTCATCAATCAAGCTCACAGCGCTAAAATGAGTCAAAGCACAAGCTCTCCCCTTGAGCTTATAAAGAAAATTAAAAGTAACTCTCCTAAAATTGGGCAACTGATTGAACAAGAAATGGGAAAAATGCATTTGAATCTCATTATTAATCAGGTCAGAAATCAAAACGACAGAGACCTTGGGTTCGCCATAGAGAAAGTTGCAAAAAGTTACTTTGGTATCAATGTTCATTACGCTGGATATTTAGAGTATGACTCTGCTGTCTGGCAAAGCGTGAAAAGAAAAACTCCTCTGATGAAGGAATTCCCTAACGCTCACGTCGCTCAAAATATTCAGAGAATTACTTCAACGATTCTTAAAGGACTTTCATGATCAACACGCTTGCGGAACTTGAAGCAAAAAATTACTACGAAATTTTAGAAGTGACGCCTGGGGCTTCTCAAAAAGAAATCGAAGATGCTTACAGAAGAAGTCTTTTTACTTATTCTTCTGATAGTCCTGCGATCTATTCTTTAATGACGAATGAAGATTGTGAAAATATTCAAAGAGAAATTGAACAAGCCTATTCTATTCTTAGCCGACCGGACAAAAGAGCTGAGTATAATAAAGTGAAAGGAATTGAAGAGTCTTTTGAAGAACTTGAAAAAACTGACTTCAATCATTTTGAAGAAGCTAAAAAACCAGTTGTAAAAAAATATACAAAGGCTGAGTTTGAATACTCAATTGATTTTGGGTTTGAACAAAAGATTGAACAGACAGCTCAATTCACAGGAAGTTTCCTTAAAGAAATTAGAGAGTATAAAAATGTCTCTCTTGATATGATTTCTGAATACACGAGAATCCTGAAAACTTACCTTGTTTTCATCGAATCGGAAGAATTTGATAAATTACCAGCAACAGCTTATATCAGAGGTTTTGTTTTTCAATATGCTAAGTACTTGAAGCTGAACCCCGATCTTGTTTCAAGTTCTTATATTGAGCTCGTCAAAAGACATCGCAACGAAATTCCCTTACAATAGTCTTTAATGGAAGACATTGCAGAAAAACATGAGCTGGTCATCGACCAGGAAATTAAGTCCAAATACAAAAGACTTGATGCTCTTTTGAGAGATCAATTTCCTCAATACTCAAGAACCTATTTAAAAAATCTTTTTCTAGAAGGCTATATTGATGCGGATGTTTCTCTCTCGATGAGTAAAGTTCCTCCGATCGGGACCGAGATCGAGATGATCATCCCCCTCCCAGAAGATGCCAGCATTGAAGCTGAAGACATTCCTTTAGAAATACTCTACGAAGATGAATACCTTGTTGTTATTAAAAAACCCGCAGGACTTGTCGTTCACCCGGCTCCAGGTCATCCCAAAGGTACTCTCGTGAATGCCCTCATGTTTCATTGTAAAGATCTAAAAGGAATTGGGAATATTAAAAGACCCGGGATTGTTCACCGACTTGATAAAGGAACTTCTGGTGTCATGGTTGCAGCGAAGGAACAAAAAACTCACGAAAAATTGGTCGATCTCTTCAAGACTCATGATATTCAACGGCAATATGTTGCCATCGCTTTGGGATCACCTCAAAGAAAATCAGGAACTTTGGAATCATTAATTGCGAGAAGTAAAAATCATCGAAAAAAGATGACAACAAAAACGAATCTCGGGAAAACGGCCATTACTCACTATCAAGTCTTAGAAGATTTTGAAAAAGCCTCTCTCATTCAACTCACTTTAGAAACTGGCCGCACTCATCAAATTAGAGTTCATCTTAACGAACTTCTTCAAACTCCTGTTTTTAACGACCCCACTTATGGACGACCGAACCAACATATTCAAAGAGTTCCTGAACTTGCTGCTTTACTTGAGGATTATGAACACCCACTACTGCATGCGAAGTTATTGGGTTTTAAGCACCCTAAAACAGGTAAAGAACTGCTTTTTGAGACAAACCCTCCTCAGGTTTTTCAAAACTGCTTAGAAGAACTAAAATCCCATTATGGAACTTTATCATAAAGAATTAGACAGAGGTCATTACCGAGTAACCAAAGAAGACCTCGGTTTTCTCCACACCAAGCAAGACCACAGTAAAATTATCTATAATATTTCTCAGGTCAGGCATGGAAAAGAACCATTACCCGGTGATGGCATCTATTGGGTATGGGAAAAAATAAAACCCCAAGATAAAATTGCTGTTTATACTGCTGATTGCCTTCCTCTTATTTTCGAAGGAGAAAAAGGAGGGGCGATTATCCATGCGGGTTGGCGAGGGATTCAGCAAGGCATTCATACTTTGGAAGTTCTCGGTGGGCTTCAAATGAAAACTTTAGTGATTGGTCCTAGTATTCAAGCTCAAAACTTTGAGGTAACTGAAGAGTTTTATAGTCACTTCCCAAACTCATCACATTTTAGTGAAAAAGAAGGAAAGCACTTCTTTGATCTGCAAGCCCAAGTTAAAGAAGATATTAAGAAATTTTATGGCGATATAAATATTATTGATTCAGAGCTTTGTACATTTGATAATAATCAATACAATAGTTACAGACGAGATAATACCAAAGATCGTAATTATAATTACTATGAATTGAAGGAATAACCATGAGCGAAAAAAGAACACTTACGACTCAAGGAATGACATTACCTAATGCCCTTTTTATCTTCTTAAACATCATTGGGGTTGGAGTCACTCTTTATCTTACGAAGCATTATTTTGATATCCACTTCCCTTCTGGAAGACTTGGAGGCCCTGCTTCAGCTTGTGATATTAGCAGTTTTTTTAATTGTGATGCTGCGACTTTTTCACCCATCGCAAGTATTTTTGGAATTCCGCTTTCATTGTTTGGACTTTTCATAAATCTAAACTTTATTGGATCGACTATCTTTCCATCTGATCAAACCGAGTCTACGAATAAACTTCTCGCTTACATCAATGCTTTAGGCTGTATTGCTTTGTTTGTTTATTCTCTCGTTGTTCTTAATACACTTTGCCCTTTTTGTTCGGTTTATTACCTTATTAGTTTTGCGACTGCGTTCCTTTATTATCGTTATAGTGATCTCTCTATTGGTTTTGATCTAAAATCGGCAGCAATCTCAGGCGTTCTTTTCGCTATCATTGCAGGGTTTAGTTATGCTCAAACAAGCTCAAGTGCCAAAACTCAAGAGAAACTGGCAGAATCCATTATTAAACAATTCAAGAATGACCTTAAAGATCTTGGCACTCCAGAGTTAAAATCTCCTTATTTTACAGCCAAGGCCACTGACTCTTTAGAAACAGCTCCTCTGTGGATTATTGAATTCTCTGATTTTCAATGCCCCTTCTGTAAAAGAATGCATGATGTTTTTAAAAAGGTTAAAAACCGCTATCAAGGAAAGATCAATATCGCTTATTACCCTTTTCCACTGGATAATGCTTGCAATAGCGAAATCAAGGGATCATTCCATGCTCTTGCTTGTAAAGCTTCTTATCTAGCTGTTTGTTCGAAAGATAAATTTGCTGAAATTCACAATGAAATCTTTGAAAACCAAGCCAACCTTTCTAATGAGTTTCTCAATAATTTAGAGAAAAAGCATGGTCTAAGTGGATGCTTTGAAAATGAAGCCAACAAAAAATTTGTTGTTGATTCCATTGAACAAGCAAAGTCCTACCGAGTAAAATCAACCCCAACGATGATCGTCAATGGAAAGAAAATTGAAGGAGGCTTGGCCCTCATTCAATTTTTTAAACTTTTTGATTCGCTCTTAGAAGAACAATGATAGAAACCCACTGTCATCTTGATTATCTAAAGGAAGCCCCTCTTCAAGAGACTTTAAAAAAGTCTTGGGAGGCTGGGGTTCAAAAAATTATTACAATCGCGGTTGAACCCGATAACCTTGATACCGTCTTAGAGATCGCCAATAATAACGAGAATGTTTATTGCTCTCAAGGAATTCACCCTCATGATGCCAAGCTTTATACGGATGAGGTTGGATCAAAAATAAAAAACCAAGCAGCTTCAGAGAAAAAAGTTTTAGCGATCGGAGAAATTGGGCTCGATTATCATTACGATAACTCTCCCCGAGACATTCAAAGAGACGTTTTTCGCAAACAACTTCAAATCGCGGTTGATCTCGATAAACCTATTATAGTGCATACTCGAGAAGCCGAAGATGATACCGATGAAATCCTCTCTGAGTTCGCTCCTAAGCTAAAAAGAAAAGGAGTTATTCATAGCTTTACCTCTTCAGCAGATCTTGCTGATAAAGTCTTAAAGCTTGGCTTCTATCTTGGTTTTAATGGGATTATTACCTTTAAGAATGCAGAGGATTTAAGAGATATTGTTCGCTCCACCCCGCTTGAACAGATACTCATTGAAACGGACTCTCCTTTTCTTACTCCAGTCCCCCATAGAGGAAAAAAGAATGCTCCGTTTTATCTGCCTTATGTTGCTGAGAAGATTGCTGAGTTGAAAAATATTTCGGTTGAAGAAGTGGTGAAAGCTACAACAGAGAATGCTCTTAAGTTGTTTCAGTTTTAAGGATCAACTGAAAGCCCACCATCAAAAGTTCCGACCCAGATTGATCCTGATCCATCAATAAAAACTGAAGTTGTAAGAAAAGAAGGTAGTCCATCTGAAGGAACCTTATTTGTAAAAGTAGAACCACTATCTGTAGAAATTGAGAAACCTCCATTCGTGGCCGCATAAACATTAGTTCCTGAAGCGTAGACACCTCGAACGATGTCGTTACCAAGACCATCTGCTGTTGTTCTGTTGGTATAACTCACTCCGGAATCGGTAGAAACAGAAAGCCCTCCGAGTGTTGCGACATAGACATTCGTCCCCACAACAAAAATTTCTTGTGTTCCATTATCACCAAGTCCGTCGCCAGTTGTTCTATTCGTGAAGCTGGCTCCACTATCCGTAGAGACTGAAACACCATTCGCAGTAGCAACATAAACATTCGTTCCAATGGCGTGAACATCTTCTATATCATTACTTCCAAGTCCGTCTCCAGTTGTCCTGTTGGTAAAACTACTTCCACCATCAGTAGAAATTGAAAGCCCTGCATCTGTTGCGACATAAACATTATCAGAAGCGTCTACAAAAACGGCTTCAAGGACAGTACTGCCTAAACCTCCCCCTGTAATATTTGTAAACGTAGCCCCTGAGTTTGTTGATTTCGCTAATCCGTTTGTTGTCGCTACATAAATATTTCCTGAACTATCAACATCAGAACCATAGATATCGTTACTCCCTAAACCATGAGAAGTCGTTCTGGTAGCGAAAGTGGCCCCACCATCAGTTGATATAGCAAAGCCACTGCTGGTTGAAATATAAATATTATCTGAGCCATCTATATCGACCTTTCTCACAGAAAGACTCGGAAGCGCAGTGGTTGTTGCTGTATTTGAAAAACTTGTTCCAGAGTTTGTGGATAATGAAACCCCTCCGAAAGTCCCCACAACTAAGTCAAAAGTGAAGTTTTTTGCAATACTGGTCGTACTGTTATTCCCAAGACCGTCTAATGTGGTTTTATTAGTAAAGCTTGTTCCTATATCCGTTGAAACCGAAAGCCCTGCACTGGTCGCCGCATAGATATTCCCCCCCCCTGATTCATCAAAGAACACTTCTCGAACAAGATTACTTCCGAGACCATCCGCTGTCGTTCGAGTTACTGAGAATGAAGTCCCACCGTTAGATGAGTAAGCAAGCCCACCAGCGGTTGCCACCCAAAGATTTGATCCATAATAAGTCGAAGCATCAAAGACAGTATCACTAGGCAAACCGTCTGCTGTTGTTCGATTTGTATAACTTGTACCGTTGTTTGTTGAAATAGATAGACCACTATCAGTTGCGGCAAAAACCGTTCCTGTTGGGTCAGCAAATACATTCACAACGTTATCACTACCGAGACCATCTGTAGTTGTTCGATTAGTAAAACTCACTCCACCATCAGAGGAAACAGCAATTCCAGCATCTGTTGCGGCATAAATATAAGAAGAAGTTGCAGCAACAGCTTGAACATTATTACTTCCTAATCCATCACTGGTTGTTCGATTAGTAAAAGTCGTCCCTCCATCAGTTGAATAAGAAAGTCCTCCCGAGGTTGCAACATAAATATCAGTACCATTAAGAGAAACCCCTGCAACATTATTGGCCCCCAGACCATCTGCTTTGGTCTTAGTAACAAAGGTCACTCCCGAGTCCGTTGAAATAGAAAGACCGCTGCTCGTAGCAATATAAAGATCTGTAGTTCCACTAGCAGCAACATCATTTACAGTATTACTACCAATCATCTCGTAACAAGAACTATCCTGAGGAGCGCTAACATACTCACTCGTTGACTTCCACATACAAGTTGGGTTCACCGTAATCGTAAAAAAGATATTATCTGAATTCGTTCCGGGGTCTTGCCCCGTCACTTGAAATTCATAAGTTCCTACAACTGTGGGAGTCCCTGAAAGCACTCCTGTTGTTGTGTTAAAGCTAAACCCATTTGCATTACAAGAAAGCGTAGCATCTTCGGAATCATTATCTACTGTATCGTAGGAGCAAGCATAAGTGATGGTGTCTCCATCCACATCCTCATCGTCTCCGCCATCATCATTATCCACGTCGGTAATCGCATTGTTCACCGTCACGGTCTGATCGCCTTTTGCGGTTAAGCTTGGAGAGACGTCCACTTGGTTAGCAGTAAGAACAAAGATCTCTTCATCTGTTCCCCCTGATGATGTGGCAACAATCTTGAATTCATATTGTCCCGAATCACCGTTATCATAAGCTTGCTGATCTGGAGTCCAAGCGAGTATCCCTGTGCTGGTATTGAAGGTTGCCCCACTTAATGAAGAACAAATTGTGGGTCCTGTAACCGCCCCATCAACATTCACGTCATAAGTACAAGCATACGAAATAACATCTAAGTCATAGTCTAAATCATCTCCCCCATCGTTAGCATCGATGTTTGGAGTTAAAGCAACACCTTCGTTCGTGTTGGCGTCTGCAATGGTATCAATCGAAGGAGGGGCATCAGTATTCGTGATCGTAAAAACAATGAGTTCATCATCATTTAAAGAACCATCACTACCATTAATCCAAACTTCATAGGTCGCTGCTGCACTATAATCTGGTGTCCAATCAAGAACACCCGTCGTTCCATTGAACGTTGCTGTTCCTGGAAGGGCCGTACAGTTTCCTGCTGCCGCATCTTTTACTCCATTAATATTTAATTCGTAGATACAAGTATAGGTAATCGTTTCAAGATCAATGTCTTGATCATCTCCACCGTCATTGGCATTAATCTGAGTGATCGCAGTTCCTTCAGCAACCGTTTCATTAGCTATGGCATCAAGAACAGGGGCGCGGTTTACATT
>JAUHYH010000224.1 GCA_030426585.1 Bacteriovoracia bacterium | reverse complement strand
CCCATGGTTTTACTTTTAGTCCTTTTTCGAAGGCTTTTTTAGCCACAAGGCCTGCGGCCACCATGACTGAAGGGTTTGATGTGTTTGTACAGCTTGTAATCGCTGCAATCGTGACATCCCCTTGAGCCACTTGAAAGGATTCCCCCTCAACTTCAATACTTTCATCAACGTTTTCAACTTTAAAAGTACTCTTCAATTCATTTTGAAATGCTTGTGAAGCATTCTTTAAATCAATTCTGTCTTGAGGTCTCTTAGGACCCGCGAGACTTGAACTGACAGTAGAAATAGATCAAGTGTATCTGTATAAACTGGAGAGGTTGAACTGTCGGCCCAAAGCCCCTGCTCTTTCGAGTAAACTTCAACGAGATTGACTTGTTCCTCAGAACGACCTGAAAAACGAAGGTAATTTAGTGTTTCCTCATCAACAGGGAAGAAACCACAAGTCGCTCCATATTCAGGGGCCATATTCGCAATAGTTGCTCTATCTGCAAGACTAAGGTTTTTAAGTCCTGCCCCATAGAACTCTACAAATTTTCCAACAACACCTTTCTGGCGAAGCATTTCCACAACGCGAAGAACGAGGTCCGTAGCAGTTACTCCTTCTGAAAGTTTTCCTGTTAATTTAAAACCAATCACTTCTGGAATAAGCATTGTTACCGCTTGACCTAGCATCGCTGCTTCCGCCTCGATTCCCCCAACGCCCCATCCAAGAACAGAGATTCCGTTAATCATTGTTGTATGACTATCAGTCCCAACAAGCGTGTCACAATAAGCAAGGGTTTCATCACCCTCATCACGAGTCCAAACCACTCGACCAATATTTTCAAGGTTAACTTGGTGACAAATTCCAGTTCCAGGAGGAACAACACCAAAGTTTTCAAAAGCACCTTGGCCCCATTTTAGGAACTCGTATCTTTCATTATTTCTTTTAAATTCAATTTCAACGTTTTCTTCGAAAGAACTCGCTGCCCCAAAGCTATCAACTGAAACCGAGTGATCAATCACAAGGTTCACTGGAACTTGTGGGTTAATCGCTTGCGGGTCTCCTCCAAGATTTTTCATGGCATCTCTCATAGCCGCTAAATCAACAACTGCTGGAACTCCCGTAAAGTCTTGCATGAGAACTCTCGCAGGATAATAAGCAATCTCATTGTCTGATTTTCTTTTTTCTAACCATTGACCCATTGCTTTGATGTCTTCGACTTTTACTGTCTCCCCATCTTCATTTCTGAGTAAATTTTCTAATAAAACTTTTAACGAAAACGGCAATGTTGAAGCATTAGCAATCCCAGCTTCTTCAGCAGTTTTGAGACTAAAGTATTGATAAGTTTTGCCACCAACTTTCAATGATTTCTTGGTTTTCAGGGAATCCAGGCTAGGTTTGGTCATAGCATCTCCAACTATATTTATTTAGTAATAATAGGGTTTTACAACTGCCTCATCTTACCCTCATTCCAATAAGTTGCAAAGTTTGCCCTTCCCCCATGAAGGCTTGTTTACCCCCGATTCCCGCCGATAAAGTTTTTATGAATAAGCCACTTTTTGTCGTTACTAGAACGTCTCATATTGAACACCTCATTCGACTCCTTCCCTTTATTACTCTGCTTTTCTTGGGACAGTGCTTTCTGTTGAGAAGTCTGATTCAAAATGTGGAAATTGGTAACCTTTGTTTAATGATGGGATCTATCCTGATTATGCTGGTCGGGCTTATGTACTATTACGATGTTGGACATTCAGTCGAAGTTCACCAAAACCATATCGTTTCTGACTTTCCGCCATTCATGGAAAGACAAATCATTCAATTCAAAGACATCGCAGACATTAGGGTTTCAGATATCGAGATGGACTTTTCTAATGTCAAAATCATCCTCCACAGTGGAGATGTTTATTCAGTATTTTTCGTTGATCATCCAAGAGAGTTCTATGAAGTGCTTAAGAACCAAATGTTTAATATTGAGCATTACGAGTCAGCAGCCTAGAAATAAAAAGTATCACTCATTTTTAATTTAAGATTAATTGATTCAATATCAACATTTTCTAAGTCTAATTGAATCGAACGAGTGACTAAACCTTGCCCAAGAACCTTTTTCTGAATTCCAAAAGCAGAGAAAAAAGTTACAATCTCGTTATCACCTACCACAGAACGTGGTTTCTCCATTGCTAGAATCATGAAGTGGTGCCCTTTAAAAAAGAGGGTTCCTGGAAGTAATTCTTTTTCAGAGCCAAAACGAACAAGCACACTAAGTGGAGTCGCTCTATCAAAGTCCCCTGAAGCTTTTGTCATTTGAATCAAAAACTGACAATAGTTTTTCTCATCATATTCAACGAGCACTCTATTCTCATCATATTTAAAACCCTTCACTTGCAACAAGTCCTGTTTCTTTCTATCAGAAAAGAAAAAAGAAACATCTTCTTTACTTAAAGGTTTACCTACTTCGTAATTAAAAAAACCTCGGTGAGAACCAACCATGATTTGTTCTTTATCAAGCATTAGATCGCCCTCTTTACAGAACTCTTTCGGAAGATTTTCATGACCGTACTTTTCAATGTCTTTAAATATTTCACAAGGTTTTGTTTTACTTTCTTTGATATCTAAGTTTTCTGGATAGATACGATGGAAAATCTTAGTCACTTCTTCTTTCGTCAAATCTCCTAAAGGTAAAATTAACTTCCTTAAAACTTCTTGTTTCACTCCTATAATTCTGTGAGACTGATCATCTTCAAGATTCATAGAGTGAAGAATGCTCACCTTATTACCTTTGTTTTTTCTAGCAATACGAGCGAAGTGTCCAGTCGCAATAAAGTCCGCATTTAATTTGAGCATCTTTTGAAAAAGAGTATAAAGGATAATATGACCACAAAAATGACAAGGATTATAACTCTGACCAATAGAGCGCATTTGTAGGAATTTATTTTTCAGATCAGACTGATAAAGAGATCTAACATCTGTTGCAAACAAAGGAACATCAAAGCGATCACAGACTTCTTTTATTTTTTTTAAGTTACTCGCATGACAATGAGGTCTAATAATTTCTTCACCTTCATCACCCGCAAAGTCGATGGCCACTGCCGTAATGTCATAGTCCTGTTTTTTTAAAAGAAAAAGAGTTACGAGCGAATCAATCGTATAGTTAAGACCCACAACAACTTTTGTGATCTGCTGATTCTTTGTTACAAATGATCCATCCTGGCCCATACCCCCATCTTACCATGCTTTTGAGTTTTCAAGGACTTAGGAAAATTTCAATAAC
>JAUHYH010000037.1 GCA_030426585.1 Bacteriovoracia bacterium | reverse complement strand
TAAATAAGAGACTTGAGACTTTGATACTGAGGAATCTTTAGAAAATCACAAACGTCTTTAATTGTTGATTTTCCTTTTGTTTCAACTTCTTTTAAATCTGCTGCAGCTGCAAAGTCTAGGCCCTTTCTAATCGTTGCTGCTTTCTCAATATTAGAGGCATAGTTCGCTTCGTTGGAGTAAACCACAAGGTCTTCACCGGTATCAGCCACAACTTGAAACTCATGAGTTTTGCAATCAGCCCCTGCCATCATTCCAGCATCAGCTTCAACCACGATAAACTCTAAGCCAAGTCGAGTGAAAGCTCTTTCATAAGCCGCATACATTTTATCGTAACCTTCATCGAGGCACTCTTTTGATTCATGAAAGGTATAAGCATCTTTCATTACAAATTCACGACCTCTCATTAGACCAAAACGAGGACGGATCTCATCACGAAATTTTGTATTTATTTGATAGAGACTGACGGGAAGTTGCTTATAGGACTTAACTGTCTTTCTGAAAATATCAGTAACTGTTTCTTCGTTGGTCGGGCTGATACACATTTCTTTTTCAGCACGATCTTTAAACTGAAGCATAACATCGCGAGCTGCTTCCCACCGACCTGACTCTTGCCAAAGTTCCGCAGGTGTAACAACGGCCATTTTTACTTCCATTGATCCCGCGCGATTCATTTCTTCTCTAATAATTGCTTCGATTTTTTGAAGTGTTCGAATAGCAAAAGGAAGGTAATGATAAATCCCTGAACCGACCTTATGGAGAAACCCTGCTCGCATCATCAGACGGTGCGAAGGGATCTCTGCGTCTTTCGGAACTTCTTTATAGGTTTGCCAGTAGGCTTGCGATAGTCTCATTGTTTATATTTATTACCGCAACGCTTCTTAGTCAAATCATGAATTTATAATTAATAGTGAAGGCTATTTCCTACACATTCTGTGTGAAGAGGAAGATCTTCCCTACAAAGTCTCATGGACTCCTTTCGAGAACCTTCATTAAAGGTAGCTAATGTCTCGACTTCTTCTTTCTCACCTGTCGCAGTGTTATAGCGTACAAGTTTCAAGAAGGCGGATCTCACAAGAAAAGGATCACAGATGCAAATCAGCTTTGTGTTCTGATGTCCTCCTCCCGAACAACTCACAGTAGTTCCATAAACACTCACACTACTCCCTGGGGTAATCACGATATCTTGAGAAAAAGCCGAGGAAGAAATAAATAAAGAAATTAAGAACAGAAGTTTCATTACACAATCCTTTTGTTGATTCACATGAAACAAAGTAGTCAGCTCTTAAATAACTGTCAAAGGGTGCAAACTGGCACTTTTAAAGATTAGAGTGCTGGAACACGCACATTAGAAGGTAGTGCGTAGCTTTCTTTCACCTCAGCTTCAAGTGTAGCGATCGAGGCGACTTCATAGCTGTTAGGATTTTCAAGAATTTTTCTACAAAGCAGATTATGAACATGGTGACCTGATTTATAAGTCGTGATCTTCCCGGCCAATTCATAACCAAGAAGACTGATATCACCAATGGTATCAAGAATTTTGTGACGGACGAATTCATCAACAAAACGGAGACCTTCCGGATTCATGACTTTAAAGTCGTCCAAACCAACGGCATTATCGAGTGAGGCACCCTTGGCGAGACCTTTCTTTTTAAGCATATCCACATCTTTAACAAATCCAAACGTACGGGCCCTGCAAATCTCATTGATATAAGACTCACAGTTAAATTCAAATTCAAATCTTTGATTTTTAATTATTGGGTGAGCAAAGATAATCGTTGAATCAACGATTAATTTTTTTGAAGGCTCAATCGTTGCCCACTTATCTCCAAACTCAACCTTCACAGGCTCTTTAATAATGAGAAGCTTTTTTGATTGGCTTAAGTTTTTAAGACCAATCTCTTTTAAAAGAAAAACAAAAGAAACTGAAGACCCATCCATGATCGGAACTTCTGCTCCATCAATTTCTACAATAACGTTATTAATCCCAAGACCATAAAAAGCTGAAAGAAGGTGTTCAATCGTATGAACAACATTCTGACCTTCCCCAATTGCCGTATTATTTTCTGTAGCCCCTACATTGGTCGCATGCGCTTTAATCCTCGGAGCGCCAGGGAGATCTGATCGTACGAAAACGATACCAGTATCATCCTCAGCCGGATGAAGCTTCATCGTGACACGTTTCCCGGAATGAATTCCGATTCCTGTGACTTTTGTACTTTCTGCAATTGTTCTTTGGTAAATCATTATTTAGTTAATCTATTTTGTTGTCTTCAACTTATATTTAATTATAGCCCAACCCCTCAAAATTTCGAGCTTTTGGCACCTAATTTCAATACTTTAACCTACTCTCTTTATCAGATTTTGCCTAGGTGATCACTCTTTAAACGCTACTTTGTAATTTTTACTCTTGACCAGAGATCAATCCTAAAACGTCTTAAAATAGTAATAACAACACTTTAAGGGTCATTCATGCGTTTTTTCCCTGTTCTACTTGCACTTATTTTTGTGGCTAAAGAGGCCTCTGCCATGGTTTGGGAGGATACCAATCAATGGAATATCAATGTTGAGAAAAAATATCAGAAATGGGTAAAAGATGCAGTTAAGAAGAACATTTTTACTGATCCCAAGAGCCCTTATTACCACATCGATACAGATTGTGCCGACATGATCTACTCGCTTCGAGCGATTTTTGCCTATGAGAACAAGCTTCCCTTTCAAGTAAGAAGTACCTTAGGTGGTTCTAAAAAATATTACGGGAACAAAGATAAATACAGCCCGAGCCTAATCGATCGAAAAGATCGTTTTCCAGAAAATCTTAATAGCGAATTCAAAGATTCTTTAAGTGAAGAGGAAATTCAATCTCTAAAAAAACTTCGAGTCTTTTTGAACTTTATTAACAAAAATATCACTGATACTTATGGCCTCGCTTTTAGGGACACACTTCCAGTTGATCCAGAGAAAGTAGCTCCTGGTGATATTTATGTCACTCCGACAAAGACTGATCGTCACTCTTATATGATTAAAGAAATCAGCCCGCTTGGACATTTTCATCTTCTCTACGATACTTTGATGGTTCAAATCACAGATCTCTTTCTCATTAAAGGTCTTCCTAAGTTTCAACCTCAAAGTTATGGGTGGGGGATGAAACGCTTTATTCCAGCTGGAGGGGATTGGGAAAAATTCGCTTCACAAACTCAAAGCGCAAAAGAAGCTGTAAGCGAAGCAGGAATCAAGAAGAAAAATGATTCTTTTTATGGCCTCATGAAGTTTTGGGGATTTTCTTTTGATCAATACAGACATCTTAAAGATAAAAACTTTTTCTCTATTTTCTTTAAAAGTTTAAAGCTAAGAGAAGAAAGCATAGACCAAGAAATTAAAAGAAAAGTCGAAAACATCTGTAATCACTTTTATAAAAGAACTTTGGTTGTTGATGATGCAGTTAGACTCTTAAAACTTAAGGATACTCCCGAGGGAAGAACTTATTTTGATAACCAAGGCTGTTTTAAGCCGGATGCTTATAGAAAACTCTCGACACCTTCTCGAGATGCTTCAGCGATGGCCGAGATCGAAACTCTATTTGATTCTTGGGAACGTTATATCAAAGAAAATCCTGATAAAAGATACTCTAGAGATTATAGGGATATGCTTATTCCTTGGTTTATTTGGAATGATTGGCAAGCTAATGAGAAATGGGATTACGAAAAAAGTGATATTCCAAAAGCCACTGTAAAGTTTGAGAAAAAACTCTTCTCGGAACTTTGTCATCAAGTTGCCTTTGAAAAACAAGGCTTCAAGGTCTCTGATTTTATTTGGCGTTATCGAAACCCTACTATTGGAACCAATAATAGAGGACAAGAGATTTGGGTCTCGAGTCTTTCATCAAATCCTAATGATAGCTATGAAGCTCGTTGGGGATTCTATGATGAACCTGAAAGAAACCAGTGTCCAAATTACGATGAAGTTGGTGAGCTCGTTCGCCCTAATTAGCAAACTTCTGAGCTTTCTTTTGAATTTTTTGCTGAATTTTGGCCATGCTTTCGCTCATCCGATTCATATAGCCTTCGTATTTTTTCATTTTTTCAGCATCGCCCCCAGCCTTATCAACCTTACACAGAGAATTGATTTGAGAAGCGATCTTCGGATTTTCATCCATGAATTTTTTAATTTCGACCTGTTTGGCCATCATTTTATTTTGGTAAGAATTTAAATACTTCTTTGCCATATCGAAGTCTTTTTTTGTCTCCGCTTTAGCCAGTTTCATCATTGCAACAAACATCGCCAAAACTTCAGTACTACTAGAGTCTCCCATCATGCTTCCCATCTCTTTAAGATACTTCATGGGAAACTTACAAGTTTGAGTACCGGTCCACTCGCTCTTGTACTCAACAACACAATTATCGGCTTTCTTGGCGATTGAGATATTTGTCACAAAGTTTTCTTTGACTCCAAAAACCATATTGAGCGTCTTGGAATCATTTCGAACACAATTCAATTCAGTACAAGAAGAAAGCTTTGAATCAATATTTTTCGGACATGTATTTGAATAAGCGACTAGTGGAAGAAAAAAGATTAACAATTTCATGAATTTAAATGCTCCAACGCTTTTTCTGAAAGCGTTCTCCCTCTGGGAGTTCTTAAAATAAAACCTTCTTTGAGAAGATAAGGTTCGTAAACCTCTTCTAAGGTCGTACGATCTTCGCCAAGGGTTGCACAAAGGGCCTCAATTCCCACTGGTCCCCCACCATAATAATCCTTCATCACTGTCATGATTCTTCGATCCATTGAATCGAGTCCGTAATGATCAATATCAAGCATTTCGAGAGCTTTAACGACTTCGTTTTTAGAAATCTCTTCGACCTCTTTAACAATTGCATAATCTCGAACTCTCCTAAGAATTCTATTGGCAATTCTTGGAGTTCCCCGAGCACGCTTCGCCATCTCCCCTTTCGCTTGTGTGGAGATTTTTAGATTTAACTTTTTACAATTAATATCGATAATTTGAATAAGGTCTTCAGCATCATAGAAATCAAAATGAAAACTCGCCATAAAGCGATCTCTTAAGGGATTCGATAAAAGACCAGAACGAGTAGTAGCGCCAATTAACGTAAAAGGCGCAAGATCAATTTTTAAAGTTCTCGCTGCTGCTCCCTGACCCACAAGAATATCCAAGCGAAAATCCTCAATCGCAGAATAAAGGATTTCTTCTACTGAAATATGAATCCGATGAATCTCATCGATAAAAAGGACATCGCGTGGTTTGAGATTAGTTAAAATCGCGGCGATATCACCCTTTTTTTCTATCGCAGGGCCAGAAATCATATGAAGTTCAGAACCCAGTTTCTCAGCAATCAGCATTGCAAGAGATGTCTTTCCAAGTCCGGGAGGACCTGAAAAAAGCGCATGATCCATGGCCGCTTCCCTTTTAATCGCTGACTGTACCATGATATCGATATTTGAAATGACCAGCTTCTGGCCAATGAACTCATTGAAGCTAGAAGGGCGAAGCCTTTTATCTTCATGAAGCTCTTGAATGTTATCGACACTCGGGTTAAAAAAGTTCACATTTGAGTTTTCTAATTCCATGAATCCTCTTAATGATTAATTTCCTGAAGAACAACTCTAATAAGATCTTCAGGCTTCTTAAAATTACCTTGCTTAATTTTTTCTTTAAGTACGGGAGCGATTTCAATTTCATTGAAACCAAGTTCTTTAAAAGCTCCCATTGCTTCTTGATAAATTGAAAATGAATTTACCATTGAGTTCGTGCTTGCACCGGTAAGCTCTAGACCATTCGTCGCTATCTTTCCCTTAAGATCCAAAATGACTTGCTTTGCAGCCTTAGGACCAATTCCAGGAGCCTTTTTTATTGTCGCAACATCTTCCATGGCTATAGCATCAGAAAGGTTTTCAACACCTAAAGTGCTAATTAATGAAAAAGCTGACTTGGGACCAACCCCGTTTACCCCTAGAAGAAGTTCAAAATTCTTTTTTTCTACCAAAGTTTTAAATCCGTAAAGCTCTACTGATTTTTCTTTAAAAATTTGAGAGAGATACAATGAACAAGAATTCTCTTCTACGCGTTGGTTGTAAAAAACTTCATAACCAAGACCTTGCGTTGTTTTTACAAGAACTTTAGTTTCATCTTGATGAAGAACTTGCCCTTCTATATAACCGAGCATAAAAACTCCTTAAATTCTGTGGGCCACACTTTGGGCCAAAGAACCTTTTCCAGTTTTTTTATTTGTCTTAGGTTTATTGTGCTGGAATGCATGACACATGGCAATTAACAGCGCATCACTTTCATCATCTGTTGTATATTCCCTCTCACCAAGCACCATATTCAAAAATTTCTGAACTCCCAACTTATCCGTATGCCCATGACCGGTTGTCGCTGACTTTACGAGATTTGGAGAATATTCAAAAATCTTTTCTTCATAACCTAAATTGGCTAATGCCGAGAGAATAATTCCTCGAGTTTGTGCGAGTTTAATTAAGGCCGTCGGACTTTTCACATAAATCAAAGATTCAATTGAAACACAATCAGGCTGATACTTTTCAGTAATTGCTGTCGTCATTTCAAAAATTTCAGGAACTCTGTGAAGAAAATCTTTTTTAAGATCAAACTTGGCTGTTTCTGAATGAATATATTTAACTTGGTTTCCCTTAACTTCAATTAAGCCAAAACCAGTCTTCCGTGAACCGGGGTCAATTCCTAAAACAATCAATAGTTACAATCTCCTATATACATTGTTTCAGTGACATCACCTAACGTCAAAGACGCTGACCCACAGGTGTTATTAAATTGAATTTGACCGGAACCTTGAGCTCCATCAGAAAGAGTAAAGTTAATTGTCCCACTCGTTGGGTGACAACAACCTGAAGTATAGCTCACGCTACCGATTGTATAAGTCGTTAAATACTCTAAACGGTTATGGGCCATCTCAATAGTTCCCCCGCTTAAAACTCTACCTTCTCTTCTTAACGTGTTACTATCTGTTGTTACAGAGATATCGCTCGTTGTTCTGAGACTTACTAAAAACCCCTCGAAGCCGGTACTTCTTGTTTTCGCTACATGTTTTCCAAGAATTTCTAATTGGTGATTTGTTGAAGATAAAGAAGTGAGCCTTGATCCTCCTCCATAAGTATTATCAAGAAAGTCTGTCCGATTAGAATCAAAAACTTGGTCTTCACTCCCGTCATCATTATTTCGTATTAAGTTAAACTCTCGAGTGACTGTCCGGTTTAAAACATAAAGACCACAGCTATTATCTGAATAATCTAAAGTCACCGTTCCAGTGATTAAAGTTTCAGAAGCTTCGCAACCATTATAGGTAATTGATTGTCTTCCGGCATTGCAGGACTGAACTCCTGCACGATCGAGACAAAGAGAAGTTGGAGCAAAACTAAATCCCCCTCCTGACACTTCATCAAGAAGATTTCCAAGAGTTGATATCACGACTAGTGACGTTGCTTTAACATCGCTGATTGAATATTCGTAGTTTCCTTCTCCACAAGAGAGAAAAAATAAAAAAAGGACTAGCCTTCGCATAAAGTAGCGTAGTCGGTATTCGTTAATAACGCATTATACTCGCTATCATTATCAACCTTAATCTTAACCATCCAACTATCATAAGGGGTTTGGTTAAGACTTTCTGGACTCTCTGTTAAGGCTTCATTCACTTCAACAACTTCACCCGCAATTGGTGAGTAAAGATCTGACACCGATTTAATCGATTCAACGACTCCAAAAGCCTCATCTTGGTCAAGAGTTCTACCAACTTCTGGAAGCTCTACAAAGACGATGTCTCCCAAAGAAGCTTGCGCGAAGTCAGTGATTCCGACAGTAATAACGTTATCATTTAATAACGCCCATTCATGTTCTTTTGTGTACTTTAAATTCTCTGGAATTTGAGTTGCCATTACTTATGACCTCCCTGGACAAATGCCTTAGTATGATAAGTTGCAGGATACTGCTTTCCTCTAATCTCAACTTGAAACGACTTATCTTCTGGAAACTTTTCTACCTCTATTAAAGCAAGAGCGATTCCCTTATTCAAGATCGGAGACATCGTTCCAGAAGTAATTTCACCAATCTTTTCACCGGACATATTCAAGACATCATACCCGGCCCTTGGAATCCCTTTCTCCAACGAAAGTTTTATGAGTCGTTTTATAGGTTTGTAATCAACCAAAGCTGATTTCCCAATAAAATCACCTTTGTCTAGCTTGGTTGTCCACTTCAAGCCCGCATCCAAAGGGGTTAATTGATCGTTAAGCTCGTTCCCATAAAGGGGATAACAAACTTCAAGCCGAAGCGTATCTCTGGCACCAAGACCACAAGGAGCGACCCCTTGTTTCATCAATTCATCCCACAACCAAACGGTTTGCTCATGATTTCCAAAAACTTCAAAACCATCTTCACCCGTATAACCCGTTCTCGCGAAAACCCATTCCCCTTGATCATTACTGTGGGTATCAACACCGTAATAAGGAATATCCGTAAAGCTCTTTCCGAAAACCTTCTCCATTACTTTTTCAGTTTCAGGTCCTTGAACGGCTAAAAGCGAATAACTATCAGAGCTATTTTTAATTTCACAGTTGGGGTTTGTTTCTTTCCAAGCTTTTTCAATCCAGTTCCAATCTTTTTCGACATTGGCCGCATTCACACAGATCAATACTTTCTGATCAGCGACCTTGTAGACGATTAAGTCATCTAGCATTTTCCCTTCTCTATTTAAAAGAGGAGAATAAACAGCTTTTCCAACTTCAACATCAAAACTATTTGGGATTAAACTTTCAATGAATTGAAAGGCCTCAGGTCCCGTTACCCAAAACTCTCCCATATGACTAACATCGAAAACTCCTACCTTATTTCTGATTGCAAGAATTTCATCTTTTAGGGAGGAGTATTGAACTGGCATTTCCCATCCCGCGAAATCTACCATCCTACCATCCGCAGCCAAATGCTTTTCGTATAAACTTGTTCGTTTCATATTATCTCTTCGTTGTTAAAATAAGATTTTCTATTAATGACAATACCGTCAAGGGCCCAATCCCTCCTGGAACAGGAGTTATTGCTTTTGGATTCTTTGTTAGTGCTAATTGATAATCAACATCACCACAGAGTTTACCATCGGTTTTTTTATGAATCCCAACATCTATAATTACTTGATTTTCAGAAAGATGATCTGCTGTTATAAATTCGGGTTTTCCAATCGCAACGACAATGATGTCAGCTTTCTTCGTAAAACTTTCAAGGTCTTTCGTTCTTGAATGACAAATTGTAACTGTCGCATTTCTATTACTTAATAAAAGACTAATGGGTTTTCCAACAATCAGGCTTCTTCCAATAACCACGACATTTTTTCCTTCAACATCTATCTTATAGTGATCAAGAACTTTTAAAATCCCTTTCGGAGTACAAGGAAGAAGAGTTTTTTCAGTAACTGTATTTGAAAAAATTTCTTTTGTATTTAAGGGGTGAAAACCATCAATATCTTTCTCTGGCTTAACGAGTTCAGGAATATTTAAGTGAGAAAGCTGACTTGGCAAAGGAAGTTGAATAATCAGGCCATTCACTTTCTCGTCATTGTTAATTTGCTCAACAACTTTTAAAAACTCTTCCTCTGAAATATCGGCAGGTAAGCTTTCAACATAACAGCTTGCGCCAATTTCCTCACAGAGCTTCTGTTTGTGCCCTACATAAACTCGACTTGCGGGATTCTCTCCAACCAACACGACTTTCATAACGGGAGAGACGCTCATGGCTTCACATTGAGCTTTAAGCTTTGGCTTAAGGGACTCAACAATGGGTTTTGCTTTTAATTCGATTGTGCTTGTCATGATTTGTCCTAAAACATCTTCATTATATTCTCATAACTAGAAAAAGCTACGAAATAACTCGGAATTTAAGACTAAGTACACAAAAACTAGAATCCAAAGATAGAATGATTATAAAAAATAGAGTATCTGAGTAATATGCTTTTCTACCTAGGTCTTGCCCTACAACTTTTTGGTTTTACTTCTGTTGGCTTATGCCTTTACTCAGGTATCCAACAAGGAGACTACGGCCGAATTGAACTCGCTCAGTTCTTGCTGGGAAGCTTTCTGTTTTACGTAGGAAATTATCTCAAGTCTCGAGCAAGGTAAGACTTTCCTCCTCCCCCATAAACACTGAACTTTACGTGGTTTCCGCCGTTAAGATCCCTGATGGGTTCTTTATATTTTCTCAAGGATAGAAAACTTCTCTATTTCGCAATTGCCTTGAGTCTTTTCATTCACTTACTAATTACACTCAAACACTTTGAGATGTCTCAGACTTCTATTCGTCCAGCTCTTGATAAAGAAGATGTTTCTAAGATCCTTCTTAAGCTAAAAAGTAAAAAACAAAAACAAATCGTAAACACCATAAAATCAGAAAATAAAAAGAAACCTGTTGATTCTAAGTTTCTTTCAAAAGAAGATAATTACTTTTATCGCCAAACCAGATCAAAACGAGTTGATCGTTTTACTAAAGGGGCTAAGGGTAACAATAAACTGATTGATTCTCCCTTGAACCAAAAAAAGACGACTCTTAAAAAAGAGCGAGTCGATCTTTCTAAGTTTTCATTCAACCCTTTAACCGCCAAAACTAAACCCGTAAAAAAACAAAAGGCGGCTCCAGAAATAAGGCAAGCAAGAAAAGGGACTAAATACGGGGATATAAAAGAGCGAGGAGTTGCTTCAAATAATGACTTCATCCAAGACCTTCCCTTGGGTGAGTTTTCCCGACTCAACACCCAAGAATATCGCTTCTACGGCTTTTATTTTCGAATACGACAGCAACTTGAGCAGCGCTGGGGAGTTTCCCTTAAAGAGAAGGCGAAACAACTTTATAAGCGTGGAGGGCGTTTACCGGCGAGCCAAAACCTTATTACTGACCTTGAGATAACTCTTGATGATCAGGGGAAAATTACAGGTGTTCACATTTCAAGTTCTAGTGGCGTTAAAGAATTAGATGAAGCTGCTACTGAATCTTTTAATAAAGCAGGACCTTTTCCAAACCCACCAAAAGAGATGCTTCAAAATGGAGTCGCTAAAATTAAATGGGGATTTGTTGTTAAAGGTAGAGACTAATTACTGTTCTTTAAGAATCGTTTTTAAACGATCGATCCCTTCCATCATAACATAATCAGACCAAATGCTATCGAGCTCTCTAATAGTTTCGATAATCATTGTTGCTGCTTGATCACGGGAAACATTTTGTGATTCAGATAGAGCTGTAATTGCTTTGTTTAAAACTTCAATTACTGGTGATTCACAAACACCCTTTAGGCGTTGTTCATAAGACTCATCAATTGATCTTTCTTTCGTTTTTACAATTGCGGTATTAAGTAATTGAATCGCTTCCATGTTTCCTTGGGTTAGGCTCAGACGAGTCGTTAACAGGTCACAGAGTATGGACAAAAAAAAGCGAGCAGTAAAGGGCTAATTTTAAAAAAAAATTTGTTCTAAAGATGTAAAGAAAATTTCAAAGAGAATAAAAAAACATGACAACGATTAGGTCTTTATTACTGTAAACACCTTGCAGTAGGCCCCTAATAAACTATTGCTCTTGAGATGAATAGTAATCATCGTCATCGATGATCCCTAGACCGTCATACTTTTTTTCTGTGTCGTATTCGCCACCTGGTTGAGTTCCTTCGACAAAAAACTCTCGAAAGATTTCTGGCGATGAAGGTGATGCTTTCTTTCCTGTTCTTGGGTTAATGGCAAGGTTCAGAACGCCTTGAGGGACACTAAAATCTCGCTCTCCTAACTCATCAAGTGCTGCTCTCATATATTCTTTCCAAATAGGTAACGCTGCTCTTGCTCCGGTTTCTCCGTAACCAAGTGTTGAGTTATCATCGAAGCCAGTCCAAACCCCTGACACAATGTTTCTAGAAAACCCAATAAACCATGCGTCAACATAGTTGTTCGTTGTTCCCGTTTTCCCTCCGATAACCGTACTAAGTGACGCAGCCTTTCGGCCAGTTCCTCTTTGAACAACTCCTTTTAAAAGTTGCGTCATCAAAAAAGCAATTCGATTATCTAAAACTTGGTCACCTTCAAGCTTCGAGACGAAATCGATCTTTTTAACGACCGGCTCAAAAAGAATTTCTCCATCATTAAGATCATTTTCCGTATCACTTTTAGCAACAAGGGTCGTACTTGTTGTTGAAGTTGATGTCGTTGTTACCATTTCCGCCAAAAGATCTTCTTCCACTTCTTCTTTCTTATGCTCTTCAAGATAGTATTCATCACCAGCGCTATTTTTTATTTCAGTAATGGACTTAAAGCTAATTTTCTTTCCGCCGTTTGGAAAAATAGAATAAAGCGAAACCATATCAAGTAAGTTGTAACCAAAAGATCCCAGAGCAATACTCAGATCAATTTCTCTATTTATCTTTACGTCATTGCGGTCTAGAAGGTTCATAACTTTATCAACACCAATTTGTTGAAGCAGTGTAATTGTCGGGACGTTTCTACTTTCCTCTAAACACTGCCTTAAAGTTAAAGGTCCTTTAAACTTCCCATCATAATTTCTTGGTCTCCAGTCGAGGGTATTATCAACTCCTGCTAATGCTTGAGGTGTATCAATCAAAATTGAAGCAGGAGTATAACCTTGCTCTAAAGCTGAAGCATAAATAAAAGGCTTAAAAGAAGAACCCGGCTGTCGTTTAGACTGCACGGCCCTGTTAAATTGAGATTCATTAAAATCATTTCCTCCAACCAAGGAAATGATACTTCCGTCATATGGATTGATTGAAGCAATCGCAGCTTGAACTGTTGGAATTTGCTCTAAGCTAAACTCATAATACTTTTGCTCTTTTAAAAATACTCTAAACTTATCGCTTAGCTTTAGTTGAAGGTATTTTGAGTCAACAAGAGATGATAATGTTTTTTGCTTTTTTGAGTTTAGTCTTACCCAAATAACATCCCCCTCTTTTACAACTTCTGAAGGTCTATCTATTCGGTAAATATCCACTCTATCTTCTGAGATTTGCCTCTTGTGAGCCCATTTAAATCCGTCATAAGGGATCACCCCTCGAATCCCACCCATATCGATAAAAATTGTCTTTTGATAATTGTTAAGACCAAGAACGAGTGCCTTGTAATCTTTATCAGTCTCTAAACCTTCAACCTCTTCAGACGCATCAAGATTACCAACAGCCATTTTAACCCGATAATCTTTATAGGCTTGCTCATCTTCCGCCATCATTTTTGCAAGAAACTCATTAAAAGTTTCAACAGTTTCTTCATTGAAGTCTTTTTCATCACGAAGAGCACCTAGCTCAGTAAACCAAGTAAAGGCTGAAACTTCTCTTAAAATTTCCTGCCTTCTCTCTCTTAAGAAATTTACCCATTGATCTTTTTCGATAGACTCTATTGGCCCACTAAAACCTTGTCTTTTATCTATCTCTCTTGTTCCAGTTTCAATTGCTTTTTCAGCAGCTTGTTGAAGTTTCCAATTAAGCGTTGTTCTGACATCAAACCCTTGGGTTAAAAACTCTTCGTTTCCAACCAGCTCTACAACTCTTTTTCGAACCCACTCCGTAAAGTAAGGAGCTTTCATATCTCCGCCACCCTTCTTTTGAAGCTTGATGGATTCTGCTTTAGCAAGATTGAACTGCTCTTCAGAAATTTTTTCATCTGCAAAAAGTCTTTCTAGAACATAATTCTGTCGCTTTTTTGCATATGCTGGATTGATATAAGGTGAGTACTTACCAGGGGCCACGAGAAGACCGGCCATTAAGGCTGCTTCAGCAATTGTTAATTCTGAAAGTTGTTTTCCGAAGTAACCTCTTACTGCTGCTTTTACCCCATGATAACCACCGCCAAGATAAACCTGATTAAGATAGAGATAAAGAATTTCGTCTTTATTAAATACTCGTTCTATTTTAATTGCGAGAATGAAATCTTTTAACTTTCTTTCAAAACTTCTTTCACTACTTAGAAGAAGCGACTTCGCAACCTGTTGAGTGATCGTTGATCCCCCTTGAACAACTCGACCAGCTTTTATGTTCGCATAAATCGCTCTAAGAACACCTGCAAAATCAACACCGTTATGGTTATAAAAATTGTTATCCTCTGCTGATAAGAAAGCTTGAATTACAATTGGAGGAATTTCTTCCAACTCAGCCAATTCTCTTTTTTCTTTTCCAATTTCTAAAAGAACTTCACCGTCAGCAGCATAAATTCTTGAAGACAAAGGTGGTGTATATTCTTTAAGCCTTTCCACATCGGGAAGGTTAGACATTATATAAAAAAGGTAACCCATCAGAATAACGCCACAAAGGCCTACAAATGAAACGAAACCAACAATCGGATTTTTTAAACGGTCTAGCATTTACTCTCTCTAATTTCTCAAGATATTATCTGAAAAATTTTTGCCCCTTGCAATTAGATCGGACAATGAGCTTCTCTCAAGGTCTTGAAGAGGAAGGGTAATAATTGACCTTCCCGCTGGGTCATTCTTAGCATAAAACTCATCAGTAATTTTCAAGCAAACGTTTTTAAGAAAATCTAATTGAGCTAATTTTTCACAACTTTGAGTAAAACCCCAATAAACTCCTGTTTGTTCTTGTCTACGAGCTTTTTTCATCTCAGCAAGTAAATATTTATACAGAGTCGTCCCAGCTGGTTTTACAAAAATTTTCTTTAATGAATATTCATTTTCTTTTTTAAATTCTTTATCCAAAAGGCTTTTATAACGCTCATAAAGCTCTGCTTTGAAGTTCTTAGTCTTATAGGGAAGATCCTCATTAAAATATTTAAAGGAGGTCCATTCAATCATATTAATGTTGTCATACTTCGCATAAAGAGCCGCTATAAGGCTTCCCCAGCCCGTTCCTGATACAGATTTGATTTTAATTTTTCTTTTTTCTAAAGACTTCAACATGCCGACATACATGAAGCTTGAAAGCCCCTTACCCAAAAACATTATTTTGTGTTCTGAAACTTTCTTTTCTTTTGGTAATTCTTCTAAGTCACCCGTAGGCTCTTCCTGTTCAATAAAAATGGGAGGATCTCCTTCTTCTGTTTTTTCAGAAAGAGGCTTAATTGATGAACAACTATAAAACAGGAGTAAAAGACATAAGAAACGCAGCAGCACTAAAAATCTTCCTCTTTAAGGTTATCTGAAAGAATTTTTATTTTTTTCTCTGCTTCATCGAGTGACTTTTTACATACGTTATAAAGCTCAACGCTCTTTTCAAAACTTTTCAAACTGTCTTCAAGCGACATTTCACCTGACTCCATTTTGGAAACTAAGTCTTCTAATTCACTCAGGCTTTTTTCAAAAGATACTTTTTTACTCAACTAAACACCTCACTAATCAACTCACATAGTACTGAAAATTATACCTTTTTAAAACGACTAAATTTCCCTCCCAGCCCTATAAACCGCCTATTCTGGTATCATTAATCCAATAGTGGATGACACTCTCATGGAGGAGAATTTGTCATGAAGGATATTTGGGTTCCCATCTCTGGGCAGATTGCTCAGCAAAGAAAAGTGGATACGATCGCAAACAATATTGCGAACGCTAACACTAAAGGATTCAAAAAAGATGATGTTGTTTTTCGTGAACAATTAACGGCCTTAACAAAAGGTATTGATCACGTTGATCTTCCAAACAAGGAATGGTCTCCCAAAGATTTTTATCATTCTCATGGAGCTGAAAACGCAAAAGTTAAAGTTGATGGCTCTTTTACGGACTTTTCTCAAGGTCAACTTGAACCAACACAGAACCCTTTTGATTTCGCACTTTACGGAAAAGGATTCTTTGAAGTTCAAACTCCTAGAGGAATTCGTTTCTCTAGAGTAGGAAGCTTTACGGTTGATAAAGATGGCTTTGTTGCTGATATTCACGGGAACAAGCTCCTCGTCGAAGCAAAGGAACAGAAAGAGGGAGAAGAAAAAGAATTCGAACCCATAGAGAAACGTTTTCTTCAAATCCCAGAGAACATTAAAAAAGTTACTGTTACCCAAGACGGAAGCGTTTATATCGACCGTGATAAATTAGGTAAAATTTCTGTCGTTGAATTCAACGACCTTCATGCTCTTAAGAAAGAAGGCTCAAACCTTTTCATTAACGACAAAGCTAATAACTTTAAGCCTGCAGAGCTAAGTAAAACCAGCGTTCACCAAGGTTATGTTGAAGGTTCTAACGTCAACGCTGTTGGTGAAATGGCAAAACTTATTAAAGCACATCGTCACTTTGAAAATATTCAAAAGGCCGTTGAAATCTATGATGGAATCAATGGGAAGTTAATTAACGATCTAGGGAGATACTGATGATTAGGGCATTAAACACATCGGCAACAGGGATGCATGCACAAGAAAATAATGTTGATAATATTGCCAACAACATCGCAAACGTAAACACGACGGGCTTTAAGAAAAGTCGAACCGAGTTTGAAGACCTACTATACGAAACAAAACAAGAAGCTGGGGCGAGAAGTTCTGATACGACAGAACACTCAGTTGGAAATCAAGTGGGTTCCGGTGTTCGAGTAACTGCTGTTAGAAAAAACTTCACTCAAGGTGAACCCAATATCACTAATAACGTTTATGATCTTATGATCAATGGTGATGGTTTCTTTGGAATCGAACTTCCGAATGGTGAACTCCGATTTTCTCGTGACGGAGCTTTCAATATTGATTCAACCGGAACTCTTGTAACTAAAAGTGGTTATAAGTTACACCCCGGTGTATCTGTTCCTCCGAACACAACTCACCTTCACGTTGCAAAAAATGGTCTCGTTCAAGCTTATATTGAAGGTCAGAAAGAACCTTCAGACCTTGGTCAAATTCCTCTATTCACTTTCATTAACCCCACTGGACTTCGTTCAATGGGAGGAAACCTCTACAAGGACACCGTTGGTAGTGGCGACCCTACAAGAAGTATCGCAGGTGAAGGGGCTAACGGGATCATCGAACAAGGAATGCTTGAAACCTCTAACGTGAAAGTCGTTAATGAAATGACTGATCTTATTAAGGCCCAAAGAGCTTATGAAATGAACTCAAAAGTTATGGGAATTGCTGATCAGATGCTTCAAACGGTTAATAATATAAGGTAATAATGAAATATCTTGGGCTAATTCTATTCTTCTTTAATATTCAAGCGATGACTTGTGAAATTCAAACTCCTCCAAAGATTTTGGTTATTGCTGAAAACATTCAAGATATTAAAAATCTAAAGTCTTCCAACTGTCGCCCAGATCAGCTCTCTACTTTTTATAAAATGATTAACAACTCAAAAGGCCGAGTAAGCTTAGCTCACCTACGCTCTCAACTTGGTGTTAGCTTTAGATCAGCCTCACCGTTCCTGGAAATTGTTCACTTGAAAGATCTTCTTAGAATGAAGGTTGCAAACTCATTAACAAAGAAAAATTATTCAAAATTAAAAAATGTTGCGGACAGAGATGCTTATCTCTTAAATGAGGATCAATACGTTAAGGTTGATTGCCTTAATTGTGACAAAGTTGATGGGGCTGACCTTCTTTATACAATCGCCTTTCAAGACAAAACAACAAAAAGACATAAAATGAGAGTAAGCCTCGCACAAGTTCAAA
>JAUHYH010000036.1 GCA_030426585.1 Bacteriovoracia bacterium | reverse complement strand
AGTTCTGTCGAGACCCGATTATCAGATTTTTGAAGATGGAACTCAAGCAGTAAGCAAGTTCTTAAAGAACGATATCAATAATACTGAGAGAAATTTCATAACAAAACTTGTCGATGGTACTCCCGATAAGGAATTAGTCGATTTGGAAGCCAATCTAGTTCAATCTTCAAATGTCCTTGATCTACTTAACCAAAAAAGAGCGATTGCTAAACAATCAGGAAAAAAAGAAACAGTAGAAGCAATAGAAACTTCGATGGATAGAGAGAACAGTAAGGCGCTAAAAGAGATTCAAATCTATTTCAAGAAAAAAGAAGTTCCTACAAAAATTTTAAGAGATGAAAAAGGATTCGAAAGACTTCAAATCCTTGAAGGACCTTCTCGCTCAGAAGCTCACAAACGTATCACTAACCTCAAAAAGGTTCTCGACGCTGATGAAATAACAATCAGCCTCGCAGACAATTATCATATTGATGATCTCTCAGGACTCCCTTCCCAATCGGCAGGATTCTCAAAAGGGAGAAGAATTGAAGTTGGGCTTACACAACTACGGGCTTTTAGTGATGACAAGCTTTCAGATACTGCACTACATGAGTTTGAGCACCTTTATTTCATAAAAAAGCGAGAGAAAGGTGTTGGAAGTATTTATAACCAGAAAATTACCAAACTAAAAAAACATTCTACTCCTATTTCAGAGAGCCCTGCTTATAGAGAGTTTCTATCAGCGGAAGAATTACATAACTGGAGTAAAGACATTGGGAGAGATGCTCAACACTACCTTGATTCTAAGAAACTAACTCCAGATAAAATTGAATTTATGAACATCGCAGATTTAAGAGCGAAAGAACTTGTTAAAATCAGTGATGCTCTTATGAAGCAATCTCGGTTCAATATTAATAAATACAGCAAGATTCTTTCTAAACTAAAAGACCAACCCGTCACGATTAACAAACTTAAAAAATTTTTTGAGAGCAATGGGATTGTTGTTAATAAAAACGGGAGTAAGTTTTCTGTTAAATTTATTGATGATAGAGGGATAGAAAATCACTTCCATATCGTAGAGAAAAACCTTGTTGACCAAATGAAGCCTTGCTTTACTCAAAAGGCAAAATTTATTGGTTGTAGCAAGACGACATCAAGCCTTATTTTAAAGAAAATCGTTCAAAGACAAAAGGAGCTTAATAAGGTTGCGGCCATTCAAAAAGGAAGAGCCGTTGACCTCCTTGAGCTAAGCAAAAGAACACTTGTCGATGATCCTAAGTTGGGGATGAAAGAAATCAAGGATCGTAATACTTTCCTTAAGTACCAAAAACTCGCTTCTACGATCGGAAGAGGAGTTCAAGAAACTTCGCCTAAGTATGCAGGGAATGTGAAAAGTATTCTTCCTACTCTTGAAGTCTATCAAGATATCATTGACTCCCCTCAAAAAAGAAAAGTACTTAATGAATTTTTGAGAAAAGTAAAAACTCAATACCGTGAAGCGGGCAAAGAACTTAATGGAGATCAATTTTTAAAAGATCTTAATGAAATTCATCTGACAGGAGTAAAAAAAGAAGAAAAACTCGACTTCTCAAAAGGCCGGTTAATGGTCAAATTTAAAGAGAAGTATCCGTTTGTTGAGCATTCAGACCTTATTAATCTTTCTCAAAAAAGCATTGGTATTCTTGGAAAAGAAATGTCAATTGAGTCAGCTAAAACTAGTCCAAGTTTTATAAATGAAGTCTCTAGAAAAGCAAAAAATATTTGGAATAAAGTAAGAGAGCCGTTCCTAAGAAAGAAAGAAATAAAAGTTGTCTTTCCTGAAATTGAAGAAACACCCTTCATTTATGGACCTAAACTAAGTTATACCCCTACCAAGCTAAGTAGAAAGATTGAAGAAATCAAAGAGCTTAACTACGGTACCTATAACCTTCACGAGTTAACAAAAGGATTTAACACACTCGATTTAGATAAAAAATTAACAGCGACAGAAATCGAAAACAAACTTGAACTTATAGCTCGCAATATCGAAGCCTCCAATGCAGATATTTTAGGTGTTCAAGAGGTTATTGATGTCGACTTATTAAATAAATTAGCGAAAACAAATCTAAAAGATAAGTATCAGGTCCTTGATATACCTTCTTCTGCAGATCAACTAAGGAAGCCTAAAAATGCCTTCCTCGTTAGAAAAGATTTACCTTTTGACTTTGAACTTCATAGTTTTAGAAATTACACCCGCCCTCCAAGAAAAGGGCATAATAAACCCTACAGAGTTTTCTTAAGAGATGTCCCTACCCTAGTCTTAAAAGATAAAGATACAAAAGAAGTTGTTCGAATATTCACAAACAGTCATCTCCCAGCTAAGCAGCCTAATTTTAGTGCAAAAAAAATCGACAAAATAAAAGAACAACTTTCAGGAATTCCACAGTCAGAAAAGTCTTTAATAAAAAAGAAACGTGAACAACTAAAAGTTCTTGAAGAAAAATCTCAAAGACACGAAATCATACAGGAAAACAGGTCTGTTTCTAATTATGAAGATTTGATGGCCATAAAGAAAATGAGCGAAGACTACTATGGGAAAGACATGACTCATATTATTTTAGGTGATTTTAATAATAATATCGATAATCTACTGGATTTAAACACAACTAAAACAAAACTCTATAACTCTCTTGATATTGCAGGGCCAAAGGATCCTAAACTCCGAGAAACCTTTTCAAGTATGGTCAGTGGTTTGAATAATCGTTATCATGGACAATATGATGGTGTACTAGTCGATAAAGAAATTGCAAGTCTTAACTTACTAAAAGAAAGTAAAATCATACATACTACGTCAAAATCAGGGAAAACCTACAGTTTAGCAGAGAGTACAAAAAATGGGCTTAAATCCCCTTCAGATCATTCATTAATTGTTGTTAGAGAAAACTTCGAAGCAGTGAGGGCGCTGAAGAACTCTAAAGTTTATAAAGATGTTGCCAATAGACATGCACAAAAGAAAATACTCATCGACTTTATTTCAAAAACAATCAAAGATAATCCTAAAAGCTCACCTGTTGAAATCATTAATGACCTTAACAAAATTCACATTACGGGAATTAAGAAGAATAGAGGGCTTGATTTTACTAAGGGTCGTGAGATGGTGAATTTTCTTGAGAAATACAACGTTGATAAAGAAGATCTAATGTTACTTGCCAAGAACAGGCTCAAGAACACTCTCTTCCGAAGCCTTTCAGACCGCCAAGGAGAATGCTTATAAACGATTTCAGGATTATTTGAGTGATCCAGAAATATCTATTATCTCAAGCCAGGAGCCCATAAAAAGAATATTCAGCAAAGGACGATCAATTAGATATAAAAGTAAAGGTGTCACACGGGCAACTAAAGACATTAGAACTTTAAAAGGAATGACTTGGAACTTAAAAGACTATATTACACGACAGACAGATGAATTTCCACAATTCGGTAGAATTGAGAAAGACCCTTTCAAATTAAGATTGAAGAGAGAAGGTGCTCAAAGAAGAATCAAAGCAGCTGATCCAGATTATGTTGTTTTACAAGAAGTCATCGATATACAATCTTTAATTTCAGACTTCCCTGAATATAAAATACTAGTCATAGATGATACTTGGATGAGACAACATAAAATCGCCTATATGGTAAAAAAAGATCTCCCATTCGAGTTTGAACTCCATAGCCACAAACACATAAAAGAAGGAGGGAAAAGTCTCTTTATAAAAGATCTTCCTGTACTTACGATGAGAGACTCTGATTATTTTGGAGAGGACCCTTTCCTTATAGTAATGGGCGCTCATGTAAAGGCTACTAGTTATAACCCTGGAAGATTAGCTCAATTCGAAGGTGTGCCAGAGGCAGTAGCAAAAAGACTCGTCAAAAAAGAAGCTGATGAGATAAGGGAAAAACAATTTGATGTCATTAATTCACTTAAAAATCAATATGAAGATTATTTTGGAGAGAACACAACTATTCTAATACAAGGGGACTTTAACAGAAGCATTCATCAATCGAAGGATATCATTGATCTTCGTAGAAACTTTTTTGATGCTTTCGAAATCAGTCGTAATAAACTTCCTATTCATGACAGGAATACAAAAGTTTTCAATAAAAGTTTTTCCAGTATACAACAATATGACGCCATATTAGCCAACCAGTTTGTCAGAGATAATAGACTTCTAAAAAATACAAACAGTTTTTATGATTATAAAGATGGAAAAATGATATCCTTGGATAAAGCTGTAAAATCAAATCAATTAGATGATTTCGATCACGCCCCCATCACAACACAAATTGACCTAAACTATTTAAAGAGAATTAAAGAGAAATCAACAACCCCTTTTGATCAGTATGATGTTATCAGAGACGCAATGTATGATGATGAAAAAGCATTGGCTATATTCAAGTTGATCACAAAGGCTGAAAGTGAATATAAAATAAAAGATTTGGGCCAATTTATCAAAGGACTTAATAAGATTCATCACACAGGAATAAAGAAAGAAGGGAAATTAGACTTTAGTAAAGGGCGTATGATGGTAGAATTTTTAGATAACTTCTCCATAAATCATGAATTAAGAAGTGAGCTCAGAGAAGAGATAAGAGATCTCGCTAAAAGAGGTATATTGGGACGCCCCTCTTCTGTAGAATTTGATAACATAGCCGCAAAACATAAAATTTGGAAGTTAAATAAATCTACTTCTGACCCATTAATTTATAGGGAGTTAAAAGACCAATTTGGGCCCGATTACCTTTACAAAGTTCTAGTAAGTCCAAAGGGTAACGTAAGACGGGCATTTAAAAATAGTTATAGAAAGATCGTTCTTGAAACACTTAAAGAACGATCCCCAAAAATAAACCCACGAGATGTAATTAAATACACGAAAAGAGTGCTTGATGATTATGATCGGATGGTTCTCAATATCACTGATCGAAAAACTGGAAATTACACCGAAGGCGACAAAATTAGACAATTTTTTTATACAGTTCCTCAATTTAAATCTATTTATTTAAAGGAAATAAATAAGTTAAGAAGTGAGTTGTCTCTCCCACCTCTTCAAAAAATTTCTCCTGAAGAGATGCCAGACTTTGTCCACATAAAACCAGATCCAACTACAAATTATTTTCCCGCGGACCAATAATTAAACATTAAATTTTGAATAAAAAAAATGAAAATAAATTAGCTAAAAATTGAAAAAACTTTTTTCCATCCCGGGAAATAATAGTTTTGAATCTCTTTACGAACGCCTTTCTTTAAAGAGAGATGCAGCCAAATCTGTTGAAACCACTTTAAGTCAGGAGCTAGATGATGACTGAAGTGACAAGGCTGCCCCCAGGGTCCACCTCCCACAATCAAAGATAAAGGACTTAAACCCAGCTCAACAGACCCATAACGATTATCCTTAGGCATAAATCGATGCTCTGTTGTTTCTCTTAACCGATCAAACAGCATACCAAACCAAGGGCTTAAGAGAACTAAGCAAAGTATAGTTCGGGCAATTCCTAAATGATCTTTTAAGAGAAAGAATTCTAAAAGAATAAAAGCTCCACCAATGATTTCTGACTTCGTTCTTGAAGATGTTCTCTTGGGGTCTTGATGGATATTATAATCATTAGGAAACAAAATCCCCGCTCCGGGAAGCACACTTCTCATAAACCTTTTTAAACTAATGAACTGTGTAAAAGCACAATCCTCTTGAGTTCCAAGTTTGTTGTGATGGTGGGAATGGCATTTTTTATAGTAATCGGGATCAGCCATTTTGATTCGGCATAAGTTATACATCAACTTCTCTAATACAGGATAAGTTCTAAAAGATTGGTGTCCTGAACATTCGTGAAGCGTGTAAACCACAAAGGAATAACCTAAGAGTCCATGGAGAAATGAAAAAATCAATACGAAAAGGTTTTTGGATTCTATCTCAAGCGGTAAATAAAAGAATAAATAGGCCCATACCGCTGATAAGATAACAAGAGGAAGGAGTTGGAAGGCCAGTTTTAAGCCGGCATGTTCTTTTCCCCACTTTCTTATTTTTCTAATTTCACTATTAATAAACTCTTCTTCGCTTTTATTAAATTGAGGATAGTTCACCAGTTTTTCAGAACGATACTTCTCATAGATTTCAAATTCGGATTCGTAGCTTTTCATAGACTGTATTCGAATATTTGATCTTTCTCTAAACGCTTAACGAGATCCCAGTTATCAACTTTCATTAACATCATTTTTAGTTTATCCAAACGAGAATTCATTCGATCCAGATAAGCGATATCTTCATACAAAGATTTTCCCTCTTTCGTTGAAAGAGGTCTTGTTTCGTGAACTGCATTTTTTATCCAATCTGCTGCTTTGAGCGCATTAATAAACTCTCTCGAATATTCAAAAACCTGATCCTTCACTTCATTGGAAGGCTTCATTTCTTCACTTAAAACAATCCCAGATCCATGATGCCTGGCCTCATCAGCAATGATCCGTTGATAGACCTCTTTCATTTCTGGAATTTTACAAGTTTGTTTTAGCCCCTCATAGAAGCTCATTCCAAACCCTTCTAGCAGGACCTGAATCACAAACAAACAAGTCTGCTTGTCGGCTTCGGAAATTGCCTTTGAAAGTGGATCGAGAAGCGGATGCCAATTCACTTCAGGGTTAGGGGTAAAATCCATAAAGTTTTCAAATTCTCTTTGGTGAATCGCCTCTTCAGCTGCAAAGAGAGCATAAAGAGATTTTTCTTCTTGAGTTTCACTTAAGAGAATCATCTTCGCTCCGTAGTTATGCCCACTTCTTTCGATATACCAAGAAAGAGAAAGGTTTTGTTTCGAAAGGTACTCGTAAACCTTTAACTGTTCATTAACATTGAGATCTCTAAAGATTGCCGATTGTAATAATTGATACCGCTCTTCACCCCAAATCACTTTAGGGACGAAAGATTGCTTCTTCGAAACAGTATACTTATCAAGCGCTGTCTCGGTTAATTTAATTAGCTTAGAATTTTTAGAGGCAGGCGCTAATAAATTTCGTTCTTTATTGAGTAAGTTCTTGAAACCTTGCAAAGCTTTCTCCCTCCTCTAATGAAACATTGGGATTTAAAACACCACCGGCCGCAACAAATGACTTCTTCCCCATCTTTACCCCAGGAGAAATCGTCACATGATAAGAAATGACACAATCATCTTCTATCAAAACTTTTTTTACATAAAGGGTATACGCCCCTTCATTTTTCTTAATCGCATGAGCTGAAATATAACTCTCCCCTCCAATTAAGCATCGATCCCCTATTACCAGGTATGGACGATCAACAATCGTTGAATTTGGAGTCCAAGTAATTTTCTTACCAATTTTGCTCCCCCACATCCTTAGCCAAGCAGAATAGGCTCCTGGAATCATTTTCAGGACCACCTCGGGAAGAGAAAATCCATTATAAAAAAACTGAAGCTGGTTAGAGATAAGCCAAAGGTTTCCACCTTTTGCTTTTTTACCAATGGAAGCAAACCCTTCATCTATGGGATAAAAATAAACAACAATTCTCCAGATAAAGATTGGCATCAAATAAGTGACTTGAAGAAATATCAAGAATGGGACCAGAGAAGGATTTCTAATAAAAGAAACAGCTGATAGCACCATCATTAAAAGATGGAAGGCCGGGAAAAAGAAAAAAAGACTTTCAAGTCTTTTTGAAATCTTCTTCATTCTCATTAATTGATTCCTAATTGCTCTAAGAAAGTATAACGAGTGGGTTTACCTTCTTTTATTTTTACAAACTCTTCAAAAACTTCATCTAACATTTTAGAAGTTAGCTTCAAAGAAGCGATCATAGTTGCCTCAACCGCCAAATAGTCTTCTTCATTCTTAATAAATCGCTCAATAATTTGATCAACCTCTTCAGCATGACCCGCATCAATCTCTGCGTGTTGAACAAAGAAAGTCATCGCTGTTTCTGGAATTTTTAATCCCTCTCCCATCAAACCCAAAAGTGGTTGCATAAACTCATAAACTCTTTCGGCCCAATAACTATAACCAAGCCTTGCGAAAAGGTTCTCATTTTCAGCGACATAATAGAGATAACCAATAAGAGCATTGGTTGAACTGAGAGGTTTTGGAAGATCTTCAAGCTTTAGCTCGATCCCAATTTTTTTAAGATCATGGAAGGCCATCATTTCATGGCCAGCCTCTTCCTCTGCATGATGCAAACAATACTTCATATAATTAACGGGAATATCTTCTTTTCTAGTTGCCACTAAGGCCTGGTTACGAGCGTTGTGCTTGGTATAGTGATAAGTCTCACACATATAAATGGCATAAAGCCTTTTATCAGCGAATCCCGGCTCCATTACTCTCGCGAGATAGGGGCTTTGTGCTAACGTTTCCATCTCTTCTTCTAATCTAGATCTTAGTCTTTCTAGCATTTAGAATCTCCTCGAAATTCCCGGTTTTAATTTGGGAAATAAGTTTTTCTTTATTTGATCGATATACATTTGCTAACGCCTTAAAGAGCATCTCACTTTGGGTGGCACACACGACGGTATACTTGGCCCCTCGTAATGAAACAAAATCTTCTCCAATAATATTCATTCCAAAGTTCTTAAAATAACGAAGACGTTCTTCTCGGCAAATACCGATAATCCCTTTCGCCTGAGTCGCATTAAAAAGCCAACTCCCCGCTTGGAATAATAAAAGCTGGGCCACTCGTCTTCTTGATTTCGCTTCAGAAGATATATAAAGCCGAGAGATTTCATAATAATCTTGGTAGCCCTGAGAGAGCTTTTGAAACTTCTCAGAGAGTAAGGAAAATTCAAAGAGATAAGGGGTTAATCTCACAGACCCTACTATTTGATCATTTTCAATTGCGATGAAATAAGTTGATCTCTCATCAAGTTCTATCTTTTTGGCCATCGCCCTGTGGTCTTCATCGAGTAAATAAGGCGCTCTTTCTTTGACTTGATCATAAGCAAATTCTTCGAAACCTTGCATCGCCATGACTTCGGCATGAGTTCGCTCTGAGGTAATCTCAATATCAGAAAAGTGAGCAATAAAGCTCCTTACAACCTTATAAGAAAGGTTTCTTCCCAGATCTTTGGGATGGATAAAAAAGAGAAATAAATCGCGCATAAACCCTCTAAATTATAGGGCAATCGTACCATAGCGCCGGATCGGGCAATGTAAAAATGGGTATGCTTCTGGGGAGGTGTTTAGAAATTAGACTATTTTACGGCCCAAACGTTAATAAGAACCCCCTCTTTGATACTCTCTTTAATTTCAGTGGGAGTTCCCGAGAGTTCCTTGTCTTGAAAATCAATGAGCTTATAGCCGTGATTTCTCAATATGAGGATCAGGTCTTCGAAAGGTTCTTCGGGATTAACAAAGTGAACTGGGGATAATTCGATAAGGATGCGAGGACTTAAAGTTGAAAGGACATGATTCGCCCCTTTAAGCACTTTTATTTCATTCCCATCAACATCAATCTTTAAAAGGTCTATTTTCTGAATTTGATTAGAGAGGACAAAACCGTCAAGAGTTTTAAAATCGCAATTGCCTAAACTTTTAGAATAACCACAGTCGAGACTATTTCTTTCATCATCACTGAGATTAGTATCAATCCGAAAGCTTGCAGAAGGGTCTTTTTCAAGCCGATGGTTCTCGGCCGCTACAAGAGCGAGGTGATGAACTTGAGTTCGTTCCCGAAGGTTGGGGTTTAAGCTTAAGTTCTTGTTCAATCTTTCGACTGCCCACTGAGTGGCCTCAATCGCATGAACTCGACCTTCGGCACCAACCAGATCTGCGAACACAAGAGTGTGCCCCCCTGTATTGGCCCCTATATCAACAACGATATCCCCGGCCTCAATAACTTCTTTATAAGCTTCTACCACTTCAGGTTCGTAATAGCCCATGACATAAAGAGAAAGATCAACACCTTCTCTTATATCAAGGTCCCAACGAATCCCCTTGCGAGTGCATTCAAATTCGAGACCTTTACCGCTTAGTTTTCTGAAAAACTTAATAATGATGAAAAGAAGTTTCGCAAACCCTAATTTATGAATGGTCTTCACTTGAATCAAGGTTTGCTCCCTTCTCTATTTGACTAGTTTCGAATAGCGTCTTTAAGGAGTGAGTGATCAAAGAGAACAACAACTCCTGAGTTTTCCCCACCTTCATCATTTGAAAGAATACTAATTCTTCCTACTTTTTCTTTATGCACTTTCACATTGATAGGTATTGAATTGATCTCGGGGATAAATGGAGCAATTTTAGGAGCTAGATGTTTTAGATCATTAATCTTTTCCATCGCATTCCCAACGCCTTTTGATTTTACAAAAACTCCAAAAATACCGTGCTTATGATCGAGATAAAATTGATGACCTTTATTTAATTGCTTTCCTGTCAGTTCATTGAAGTACTGCCCATAAAGGAAACGAGGGAATCTTCTCCCTTCTGTTGTTTGTAAAGGAACACCAAAACCACCTTTTTCAAAGTCTTTAGTGTAAAGCAAGATATCGATAAGATATAACGAATCAAGATAATAGCCTTTAATTTTACTTAAAGTGTCTTTAGGAGAGAATTCGATATCTTGAAGATTCTTCACTCCCTTAAGCTTGATTCTTACAAGAACCGCTTCTCCGTTTAGATCTTCTTGGAGAAAAACCTCAACATGATCGGTAAGTTGTTTTGCGGCTGCAACGACTTTGTTTTTGACATGAATTAAGTCATCTTTTAAAGTCACTCCATTTTCTTTTCGGCATTGTCTTTTCTCCGCTCTACAAAATTTCCTACTGTTACTTTCTTTACAAAGCCGGAACTCCTGACGACACATTCTCTTGAGTTCTCTTCGAGACTGCGCCTTAACTTCGGTTGATAGCGAACCGAGCATCAATACTATTAGTAGTAGTTTCATACATACTCCTTTAGTGAGTAAAATTCCGTCATCACTTATTAGACTTAGCGGTCTATAGTTTTTTTATTGATAAATAGTCAGGAAAAAGCGGAAAAAAAGTCGATTTTGAGCAGGATTTCGATTTGAAAAGAAGTTTAAGACAAGTGAGCTGGAGCGATACAGTTCGCTCAGGATTTCAGAAAGACTAAGTAAGTTAGTTTTATTTTTGCTTCCTGAAGAATAGCAGAAGCGGAAGATAAATAACCCCAGCCGAATCAAATATAAGCTCAAAAGGATGTGTCTTTTTATCCGTAAGTTTTAAGGTATGAGAAGCTGTTTGATGGCTTAGAGAGTAATCAATCTCTTCTATTAATCTCATCTTATGTGAATCAAGCATATAGCGTTTTAAATCCTCTGCATTGAAATACTCATCATTACTTGTTTCATTAATAATATACTCTGTCGTAATACAAGCAACCCCACCCGGCTTCAACACTCTTTCAATTTCGGCCATCGTTTTTAGAATATTTTCACGACCAAAATGTTCGATTGAAGAAAAGCTAAAAACAAAGTCGAATGTATCTGATTCAAACTTAAGGTCCTGCCCGGCCATATCAAGCATTTCTAATCGGTCTTTGGGATAACTAAACGGAGCATACTTTGAAGGGTTAGAAATCATATCGGCATTCGCGGTATGGACCCATGCCGGATCATTCATTGAATAAAGATCAGTTGCAATAATTTTTTTACAATATTTCGCGAGATAATAGATTGGTTTCTCAATACCGGCACCAATCCCAAGGCCTGTCATGTCTTTATTTAAAAATCCTAGCCTCTCCAGCCCTTTAATCCCTTCGATGAACTCCCAAGGCTTTCTATCAATTGCCCCTACTTTTTCAACGAGCTCAAAGAAAATTTCCTTGAACCTTGGATCATAAAAATCACTTTCATCACTAAGCTTGCACAGTTTATTTACTCTTTGTGCTCTGAACTCTTTGGTATCTTCAACAAGAGGAATTGTCAGACCTTCAGGAATCTCACCTTTATGATCTCTCCAACTTCTTGGAACGGGGTATTTCCCCATCAATCCATAAAATATATTTCTGAGATAATTGAGTTTCCACTTCACTCTAATAAGGAAGACTCCAACCAAAGGAACCTTCTTTAATTGGCTTTTAAAGCGCAGGACATTAATAACTCCTGCTCGAGTGAGTGCGAATACTTTCATGGCCAAATTCTATAGAAGGGGGCCAAGGATGTCCATGATACCAAGAATATTTATTTAAAATACTCCGCTACCGAAGTGTTTTCGTAAATATCTATTTATATTGTGAACGTACTGGCAATATGAAACGAGGCTAAGAACCTGTTTTTATAAATAATGAGAATGCCCTATGCCTGAACTCCCCGAAGTCGAAACCATTCGAAACCAACTCTCCACCTATCTTCCCTTAAAGATAGAATCGGTGTGGACCTCAAAAGTCGTGAAGTCGATCCTTCACACCCCTATTCCTAGAAACCGCAAACCTCGAATCCATCGAACGCCACGGGAAGATGATGCTTTTTAATGTTGATCGGGACTACCAACTGCTCACTCACCTTGGGATGAGTGGCACTTGGATCATCTCGCCCACAAAGCTGATCGAAAAACACCAACACATCCGAATCAAGACCAATAAAGAATTCCTCACCTATGTGGATCCCCGCCGTTTTGGCCACGCTTACTTTTTTAATAAAGAAGAAAAAGAAAAATACTTCAAACGTTTAGGACCTGATATCGCTTCGAAAGATCTTTCGGTTCAATTCTTAACTGAAGTTTTTCAAAAATATGGAGAGCGAGAATTAAAACCCTTTATTCTTGATCAAAAGTTCTTCGCCGGTTCTGGAAACTATATCGCCAATGAAGTTTGTGCTCACGCTGGAGTTCTTCCCCAAAGAAAATGCAAGACCTTAAAAGCTGATGAAATCAAGGCCATCAAAAAAGGATTTCAAAAAGTTCTCAAAGGAACCCTTAAAGGTGGGGGCGTGACTTTTTCTGGTGGTTATCGAGATGCTTTTGGTTCTAAAGGCTCAGGACTTTCTCACCTTGTGGTCTTTCATCAAGAAACTTGTGGGCTTTGTAAAAAAACGAAAGTGAAAAAGATCGTGCTCAAACAACGAGGGACCTTCTATTGCCCTCATTGCCAAGTTTAAATCAAATCCATTTATCCGGCTGAACTTGCTCCCCTGAGTTTCCCAACTGAGCCCCTTATAATAAAGATATGAAATTTCTACTGGTCGCTCTGCTCTTTCCGCTCACTCTTTTTGCCAACATGAAAGGTATCCCTCGGGTGGATCTCAACCTCGATGATATGAAACCTGTCATCACGGGAAGCCTTAAAGATGTGCTCGAAATTAAATTCGATAAAGAAACTCTCTACTGGGAAAGACCTGATGACATCCTCAGACCTTATGTTCACCTGACTATCGAAATTCCCAAAAAATCACCTGCAAAATATCTCACTTATAAAGATCAAGAGTATCATTTTGAACTCGTGGGAAAAATGAAAAAGGCCTATCTCAAGTTTTCTCTTTTTGATAATGACTCAATTTTAATTGATGATACGACTATCCATTTTTATTACACTGGGAAAAAGAAAGTTCATCATATCGATTATGATTGTATTAAATACCAAGTTAAGATCGAGGGAGCGAATGACCTTCCTCTTACAGTGAGTTGTTTCAACGATGTCTTCGGTGAATCCCTTGAACTAAAAAATATTCTGAAAATTGTTATTAAAATTCCCCACTGGGACGTCAATGATATTAATATTCTCGCCAGAGAATCAGACACAAAAAGAATTATTATCGAAAATAAAAACCGTGAGAAAAAAGAGCTTAAGATTAGCTATAAAATGCGCGAGCGTAAAAAACGCTTAAATCTCGCCCTAGGTCTCGGCCCTTATCAATTCTCCTTCTTACAAGAAGACTTTGAAAAAGAAGTCGTTATCTCGCCCATCATGCTTTATGGAAATGTTTATCTCGTCGATGAACACTCTTTTAGAATGTTTGATTTCTTCGCTTATAACGAGTCGATGTTCTTTAATAATATGGGGCTTTATTATGCTTACACTATGGCCGCTGCGTTCGATGGCCTCATTAAGATAACTCCCCTCATTGGTCTCCAAGGGATCAATGTTAGAAACGACTTTAAGAAAGAAACCTTTAGTGATTTGATAGGACCGCAGGGTTTTGAAGTTACTTGGCACCACTCTTTTGGGATAGAAAATTATCTCGTCGGTGTTGGGATGTTTCTCTCCCCAGGACAAGGGACCGACTATAAAAACGTTTGGATTCGTTGGGGTAAAGGGTTCTTTTGGGAACTTAACTTCTTATCATATCGAAAAGAGAAAAAAGAGATCTACACAAAAAGTTGGGGGCTTTCAGTTGGCTTTCCGATCGGAAGTTTCTTTTAGAGACAATAAAACAGATGCAAAGATGACCACACTGGCGACCACCTTATAGATCGTCAGACTCTCCCCTAAGTAAAAATACGCCATTAAACTCGCAACCACAGGTTGCAGGTAAATAAACAAGGATAACTTAACAGGATCAACTCTTTTGATAACCCACCCATTAAGAAAGTACGTCATCAGCGTTCCCCCAATGACTGAAAAAATAATGCTCATCAAATAAGGGTTCTCAATCATAAGGTCAGGTCGATAAGAGGCAGGCATTAATAAACCTAAGGGCAGGAGCATCGCCCCTCCTACGAGAAAAATCAAAGAACTCCCCAGTTTCGCTGAACATTGAGAGTAGAGATCTTTAGAGATTGAAATAAAAAATCCTAATGAAAAACAAGCGCCGAGAAGACAAAGATCACCAATCAGGTTTTGAGTATTCATCTTTACGATGTCTTCACTCTTTAAAAAAGCAACCCCTATAAAGGCCCCTATAATACCGATAATCTTAAATTTATTCAGGACAACTTGTTTTCTTAAATAGGAAACAAGCAAAGTGAAGAGAGGAATCGAAATCGCGAGGACGGAAGCATTAATCGCTCCCGAGAGTTTAATCCCCCACATGAACAAAGACTGTCCCATCGCCACACCAAACAATGCATTCAGAAATATGAGCTTCCACACACCCTTTGATAACTTCGTCTCAGACTTAGCAAAAAGCATTACATAAACACCTAGAACCACTCCTGATAATAGAAAACGAAAGGCCGAAAAGCTAAACGGGTCCATCGTCATTAAGGAAAATTTAGACGTGATGAAATTTACCCCGAAGAGTATTTGAATCAGGATAAGAACAATAATTTCAATCAAAGAGTTTCCTTTCGGATAAGAACTTTACGGGTCCAGGCATGATCATTATCAGCGTCTTGAGGAGCATCAAAAAATTCGGTGCATTTCCAATTAGACATATCAAATTCAGGGAAGTGAGCATCACCCTCTAGTTCAACATGAACATCGGTGATCATTAAGCGAACAGCTTTATCAAATAAATCTTTATAAACCTGGGCCCCACCGATAATAAAAGCATGGTCATAGCCAAGTTCTTCTAATTTTTTTTCTATCTGATCGAAGGATTGGCAAAAATAAACATTCTCTTGGTCTTCAAGTTCTGTATTACTTGTGAGAACAAAACTTTTTCGCCCTTTCAGAGGTTTCCCGATCGATTCAAAAGTTTTTCGCCCCATAATGAGTGAATGCCCCATCGTGGTTTTTTTGAATTGCTTTAAGTCACCTTTTAAACGCCAAGGAAGCTGATTATTAACTCCGATTACATTATTGAGAGACTTGGCGACGATGATGGAATATTTCAAACAGCAACCTTACCTTTAATGTGCGGATGGCATTGATAATTCACTATCTCAAAGTCTTCAAACCGAAAATCATCAATATTTTTGACGTCTGGATTGATTTTTAAAGTCGGAAGCTCATAAGGCGTCCTTGAAAGTTGTAACTTCGCTTGATCAAGGTGATTCGAATAAAGATGGGCGTCACCAAAAGTATGAACAAAGTCTCCCACTTGAAGGCCACAAACCTGGGCCACCATATAAGTGAGGAGAGAATAAGAAGCAATATTAAAAGGAACTCCTAAGAAAACGTCAGCTGATCTTTGATAGAGCTGACAAGAAAGTTTCCCTTCCGCCACATAAAACTGAAACATTGTATGACAGGGGGGTAAGGCCATGTTTTCAATTTCAGAAACGTTCCAAGCATTCACAAGTAGTCTTCGACTATCAGGATTTTCTTTAATGTTTTTAATAAGATTTGCAATTTGATCGACTGATCTTCCATTGGGAGTTGGCCAACTTCTCCATTGAACTCCATACACAGGTCCAAGTTCACCATTCTCATCGGCCCATTCATCCCAGATTCGAACACCGTGATCTTTTAGATAAGAAATATTACTTGAGCCCTTTAAGAACCATAACAGCTCATGAATCACAGACTTTAAATGAATTTTTTTCGTTGTGACGAGGGGAAAACCTTTGGAAAGATCGAAACGCATTTGATGACCAAATAAAGAGTAAGTCCCCGTGCCGGTACGGTCTTCTTTCGTAACTCCCTCTTTTAGTACTTTATCCATAAGGGCGAGATACTGCTTCATAGAAAGACTCCAGTTTTTTTATTTAGAACAATCAACAACACAACAATAATATTTAACCATTACTATTCCGAATATTTAAGTTATTTTTGAATCATGGCATCAGTAAAACTTGGACTCGATCACTTTAAAGATCTCTCAGCTGAAAAGTATGCTGGGAATATTGGACTCCTCTGTCACTCGGCCTCGATTGATAGTGAGATCAACCACGCTCTTAACCTTTTTGAGCAAAAATTTGGAAAGCGCTGGACCAAAATCTTTTCTCCTCAGCATGGTCTGGTGAGCGATGTTCAAGATAATATGGTCGAGACCCCTCACACAGATCATCCCTATTTTAAACGCCCTATTTATAGTCTTTATAGTGAAACTCGAGAGCCTACCACTGAAATGTTAAAGGACCTCGATATCGTTTTTATTGATCTTCAAGATGTTGGCTGTCGGATTTATACCTATATTTATACGATGACCTTAATGATGAAAAAATGCGCAGAAGTTGGTGTTAAGGTCGTGATACTCGACCGTCCCAACCCCATTGATGGAGTGACTCTTGAAGGAAATCTCCTTGATCTGAACTTTAAATCCTTTGTTGGGCTTCATGAACTTCCCGTTCGTCACGGCATGACTGCCGGTGAGATCGCTCTTATGGCCAATAAGCTTTGGCAAAAACCTTGTGAACTTGAAGTGATTGAGATGAGCGGCTGGAAACGTTCCATGAATTTTGCCGACACAAAACTTCCTTGGGTTCTTCCAAGCCCTAACCTCGCAACCCCTGATGCTGCCTTCCCCTTTGTTGGGACAGTGATCTTTGAAGGAACGAATATTTCTGAGGGACGCGGAACAACGAGAAGTTTAGAGATCATAGGTCACCCTCATCTTGAACCTTTTAGTTTTTTAGAAAAGCTTAAGCCTCACTTAAAGGACTTAGAAGGTTTTGTTTTAAGGCCTTTATCCTTTCTTCCAACGTTTCAGAAACATGCAGGAACTGCTTGTGGAGGGTTCCAGATTCATGTCACTGACACAAAAACTTTTCGACCTTGGAAGCTCTCTCAAATTCTTTGTCGTGAATTTTTTCATCATGTTCAAGGCTTTGAGTGGAAACAACCCCCTTATGAATATGAATACGAAAAACTTCCTATTGATATGATTAATGGAACAGATAAGTTGAGAATTTGGGTTGAGAAAAATGGGAAGAATTCAGAGCTTGATGAGTTAGAGAAAGAGGCCCAAGAGTTTGTTAAAACTCGTGAGCCTTTCCTACTTTATTCTTGAATCAATTTAATTTTTTCAACTAACTTTGTTGCGTCTTCAGCAATGGCATCTTTTTCAAGATCAAGATCAC
>JAUHYH010000035.1 GCA_030426585.1 Bacteriovoracia bacterium | reverse complement strand
TGATGATTATATTTTTAGTAGTACGCTTGCAATGGGTATTTCAGGAAATCTTCCTTTTGAGGGATTTACGAATGTGATTGGAAATATTGAAGCGAATGTTAATTTAAAAGATAGCTTCTCTTCACTTTCTGTTGGTCTTTCAATGAACTTTCAATAACAACAAGTTACAAATACAAAAAGGAAAGGCAGCCCGAAGGCTGCCTTTTTTATTTCTAAAAATTTACAGGAAAAATTTCTTAGAATTCTCTAACGTAAGCTACATCAATAGCTGAAGCTTGGATTCCAACAGTAGCTGTTGAAGCTTCAACGTCTGCATCTTGAGTCGCATATCTAAGCCTTGCTTGAAGGTTTGAAGTTCTATCAACTTTGTATCCAATTGCTCCAGTTAAAGTAATTGCAGGATCCATTTCTAAAACAGTTGTACTTGGAGAACCATTCTCAGTTACGTATTCAATATCAGCAGGAAGAACAGTTACATCAACAGTTCCGTTGAGGAAAAGTTTTTCAGTTGCATGGTAACGAATGTTTGAGAAAACTCTTACGTCAGTAGTTGGATCAATTTCTGTTTGTATAACACCAGCAGTGTTTTCAGTCTCATTGGCTGTTTCATAGTCAATTGCTGCACCAACGTTCCATTGAGTTCTTGTATTTGCTTTAGCGTTTCTTACCCAAGCAATAGTTACAAGAGTTGAACCTCTGTAACCATTTGTTTCATTTCCATCTTCTTCTGTTGCACCTAGAGATGGACTAAGGACAAAGTTTAGATCATGTTGAGTGTTTGTATCATTCATGAATCGCCAGTTATAAAGAAATGAAATGTCCGTAAGACCAGTTGTTTCGTTTGATGTCCCATCTTCTTCTGTTGAAACATAACCAACATTGAAACCAATGTTCATATCATTTGTAATTCCGTAAAGACCTGTAATTCCGAAGTTAAGGCCATCTTCATCTGTGTCTGATTGACCAGTAATCTCTGTTGTTGAAGAAGTAAAACCAACAGTTGTATCGATGTTGAATTTTTTCTCACCAACAAAGTAGTTAAGATCTGAAACATTTGTTGTTGAAGATGTCATTGTTGTTTCAGTTGTATCTTCAGTAGTTCCTTCCATTTCTGCGTATGCAGAAGTTCCTAATAATAGCGCTAGCGCTGTCATTAATTTTGTCATTTGTGCCTCCAAAGCATTTGTTAAATGAATAGGGCTATTATTAAGAACTTAACTGGTATTGAAAACAAAAAAGTCAGGTATTGTTAAACTCCACTACTCTTACTTTCTTGCTAACATCACTGAATCTTATTTACGCCAACCTTTCTGCTAAGTGCCACCGTTGTTGATAGCCCATCCACCTTAGTGATCTTTCTGGTGATTCTACTAAAGCCTCAACAAGATAATTTTTTAATCCTGGAAGTTTTACTAAAGCAATACGAGCAAAACTTTTCTTAAGTGATTCCGATTTAATTTTTTCAAATGAAAAAACCAAAAGGCTAAGCTTATCTTGATCAAGCTGATTGAGAATCACGGGAACATAAGATTCTTTTTGATAAGCATTGAGATTCACCAAAGTATTTTCAACACAAATGTTTGCTGTAAATTTTTGCTTAAACTCGAGCATTTCTTCAAGGTCCTTCGAAGGAAACTCAAAGTCTTTTCGTTCAAGATTAAAGGCTGCGACTCTTTTTAGAATTCTTTGCCTAAAAAACGGAACTCTTTTTAAGAGTTTTTCATCTCGATGGTGAAGTTCAAAAACCTTGTAAAGATGAGTGCACAGGCTTCGATCGAGATCACTCTCTTTCGCCTTCTTTTCTAAAAATCGAGTCATTTTCCAACGGGAATAAGAGTGATAGAGCTTCTTCAATTGAAGATAGCTTAAGATACCGCTCCTGCGATAATCTCCAAGAGAATCCTCGTATTTCTCCCCTAATTTGCTCTTATTCTCCTTACGAAAGAAGAGTAAAGAACCGAGAAAAAGTACTTGAATGAGAATGAAGTGAGTAAAGTCTAAGAATAGTTGATAATCCATTATCGTCCTCCTATTGAATCCTTCAACAGTATTTCTGACTAGAATAAGAGCAAATGAGGGGCCAATTCAGATCGTATTTAAGGGGGTTTTACACAGCTTCGTTTTTACAGTTGTTGAAAACTTAGACGATCTAGGAGTTTATCGTACTGAGGGGCCATGGTCGGCCAGCTATAATGAGACAGATCGATGGGATCAAAATTAATAAAGAGTTTTTTATCAAGGCATTCTTTTAATCGAGAATACCCCTCTTCCTCAGTTTTATAAAAATATCGTGATTCTTGAATATGTTCTGGGTAAGCAAGTCGATTGGGAAGAATGGGATAGCACCCGGCTTGAACCGCCTCAACCACACTTATTCCAAAGAAGTCATGATAAGAGGTCACAAAAAGAATATTCGCTTGGTTAACCAACGATAAATACTGATCTCTCGAATTAGCGTAACCGATATGGATGAGATGTTTTTTTAAAGTTCTTTCAATATCGTTAAAAACTTTTGGGTAGGAAGCTTGCTTCTCCCCGAGAACAATAAGCTTAAAATCATATCCTTCAAGGGAAAGTCTTAAAAGCGTATCAAAGAAATCTTCAGGGTTTTTATCTTCTTCCCAACGATGATTCCAAAGAATTGTTGGAACCTCAGTTTCTGTTTGGTTATTAAGAAAACCTTCTAAATCTAAGCCAATAGGAAGAACTTGAGATTTCTTCTGAATCTGATCATGGATAGAAAGTGTTTCCTCACCTGGCGCCTTTTGTTCAAACTCAATGACAGAGCTGAGAAAAGAATTGAGATGGAATTGAGAATTGAAAAGATTAAAATCCGAAGCGTAGGCAGACATAATGTTGATATGTCCGAAAAATTTCTTTTTTTCTTGTAATCCTTTTTGTTCATTAGATGACCATGGATAAGTCATTTGATTTTCATGAAAGTACATTCCTACCGGAGTACTACCTAACTTTTTTCTCGTTAGACTTAAAAAGGTCGTTAGGTCTAACATATCTGAAGCAAGGATAATGTCAGGATTCTCCATCTTATCGAATTCTTCAGCAAGTTGAATCGCCCCCGTCTTCATTCTCCATTTCCAAAACTTTCCTTTAAGTCCCAAGATTTCAACATCAAAGGCGCTATGCTTTGCAAAACCTTTAATCCAAGACTTATGAGAGCCGGTTAAGAAAGGTTCAATGTAGAGCAGTTTCTTCATCTTTTAATATTCATCCCAATCAAAAACACCCTCTTCTTCAGGAAGATCTTGATCCTCCCTTAAAAACCCCAAATTATAAAGGGCATCTCCCGCCATAACGAGAGGGTTAACATTCATCCCTAAAATAACGCCATCAGCAGGCGAGAAAATTTGTTGAATAACTTCTGCCTTCGGAGATTTTATTTCAGCGATAAGTTGCCCCTTTTTTACAGTGTTTCCTAGTTTGAAATGATTAATTTGAAAGCCACCACAAGGAGACCGAAGCCAACGAGTTCTTTTAATAAAGATTTTTTTGCTCACAATCTTTTTCTGAGCAAAGCGGATCATTCCAAAGTGACTCAACACACTTTTAATGAGGAGGAGTCCATCTTGCGAAACATTTTTATCGACTCGAAGACCTTCACCACCTTCAAAAACGATACAGGGAATACCATTGTCACTTAAAGCTTCTCTAAAAGAACCATCTCGTAACTTACTATTTACAACTAAAGGTATCTTAATATCTTCAAGAACCTCACTCACCCCTTGAAGTTTAAAATCATAACGAATTTGAGGAATATTTAGTCGACCAAGTCCACCTGAATGAAGATCGATATAGAAGTCTCCAACCTGACCAAAGTTTCTCATAATAAAACTTGCAAATCTTTGACCAAAACTTCCCTTAGGGTTTCCAGGGAACTGGCGATTTAAATCTTTTCGGTCTGGAAGGTAGCGTGTCTTATGATAAAACCCATAAGGATTCAAAATAGGAATCGCTATCAGGTTTCCTTTTTTCAACTTTAACTTCGATTCGATCAACTTCATGATCACTCGTAAACCTACGATTTCATCACCGTGAATACAGCCCGTTACAACAACAGTATGTCCTGGGTTTTTAGCTCTATTCACATAGATGGGAACAGAGATATCTCCTCCTCCATAAAAGGCAGGAAAATGAGCTTCTGTAACCTTAGCTTTACCAACGGGAAAATCTTCTAAGTTGAATTGGTATTTGTTCATTTTTTCTTCTCTAAAAAATCAATGATTTTTCCGGCCACATTGAGTTTTGTAGCCCCTTCAATTCCCTCCAAACCAGGAGAAGAATTAATTTCAATGATTTTTGGACCTGAAGCACTTCTCATAATATCAACACCAGCAATTCTTAAACCCATGATCTTTGCAGCTTTCACTGAGATTTCTCTTTCTTCTGGTGTGATTTTAACCTTTACGCCTGTAGCACCTCTGTGAATATTCGAACGAAACTCCCCTTCTTTTGCGACTCTCATCATTGAGGCAACAACTTTATCCCCTACAACAAAACAACGAAGGTCAGAACCTTTTGCCTCTTTGATAAACTCTTGAACCAAAAAATTTGCCTCTAGTTCACGAAAAGCATCAATGAGACTTTCTGAAGCTTTATGAGTTTCCCCCAAAATGACCCCCTTCCCTTGAGTCCCCTGAAGAAGCTTTACAACAAGCGGGGCCCCACCAACGAGCTTGATAAGGTCTTCGGTTTGTCGTGTTGAACTCGCAAAGCTTGTTCGAGGGAGAGGCAAACCTTGCTTAGCTAAAAGCTGTAATGAAAGCAACTTGTCACGAGATCGCCCAATGGAATCTGCTGTATTCGCACAATAAACTCCCATGGCCTCGAACTGTCTCACAACTGACATTCCATAAAAAGTTAGGGCTTGAGAAATCCTTGGGATAATAGCATCGATTTTATTGAGCTTCTTTTTTGCAAAATAAACCATGGGTTTATCACTTGTTATATCCATATAACATCGAGCAGGATTGATCACTCGAATATCATGACCTTTCTTTTTTGCTTCCTCAACAATACGCTTTGATGAGTAGAGTTTAGAATTTGAACTTAACAGTACTATTTTCAACTAAAACCTCTTTCATTTATTATTTTTAAAATTTTCAGAAAACTTAACATAGTCACGCAATAATTTTTGCTCAATATTTGCAACATCATTATTCTTTACTGGCATTTTCAAAAGAAGATGCACTTCACTTTCATCATCAAGAAATACTTTTACTCTTGGTTCAATAGAGGGAATATCAAAACCTTCTTTTTCACAGAAGCGACTAATATACTTAACTGCATTTGCTAAATAGGGAGCAACAATCTCATTGGCTTTTTCTAGTAAGAATTTTTCAAGCTCCTCAAGTCTCATTTTCTTTATATGCTTAAAAGCGAATGAGTTGATTGAATAACCTTGAAAATAAGATTCATTTTTTAACGTTTGGGTAAGGAAAAGACTATTAGGAATAGCAATAATATTCCCCGTAGTTTGTTGAGAATTTTTCTCTGGGCCAATTTCAAGGATCTTAGTCGTCGTAAAACTCTTTTCAATAACATAACCTCGAATATCATGAATTTCGATTCTATCTCCATCTTTAAAATACTTATTCATTGAAACGAGAATTCCTCCCGTAATACACATAATCATCTCTTTGGTTGCAAGAACAACAGCAGCTGCGACAGCAAGTAGAGAAACAAAGACAGAGTGTAGTTGAGAAAACCAGAGCAAAAGAATAAGGAAAACCAAAAGAAAATTAGAATAAAAGTTTAGTTTCTTTATGATAGCTAGTTTTTCTGCTTTCTTTAAATCTTTATTTTTTGTAATTCTTCTCCCTATAATTTTACGAGAAAGAATAAACCCCAGAAAAACAAGTACCGTAAAGAGGATTTCCTTTGAATAAGGATAACTTTGAGAAGAATTAATAAGTGCTTCAATATTCATAACTTGCTTAGTTTAAATTTTGTTGAAAAAGGTGAACATCTCTTTGAGGAAAAGGAATTCTGATTCCTTGCTCTTTAAATAGCCGATCTATTTCAGACCTTACTTCAGATTCTACAATCCTTTTGTCATCAAGATTATGGATGGTTGTCCAAAATTCAAGTTTGAACGATAAGGCAGAATCTGAAAAGTTTTCGAAAAAGACGATTGGGTTATGATTTTTTAGTACTTTCTCAATTGAGTTTAATGATTCCAGTAATGTCTTTTTTACGAGTTCAACGTCACTTCCATAGGCGACACCTACTTCTACATTTGTTCGAATCATCTTATTCTTAAGAGTCCAATTTGTGACTTTATTATCTAAAAGGTGGCCGTTAGGGATGATAATGTGCTTATTTCCATAAGTTAGGATTTTTGTACTTCTGATTCCGATGTTTTCAACTTCTCCAAAACTCCCCTCTACTTCAATAAAGTCTCCAACCTTAATGGGGCGCTCTAACATCAGGGTTAAACCACTGATAAAGTTGTTAACAACATTTTGGGAACCAAACCCGATTCCGATAGCAACAGCCCCACCCACAAGAGTAAAAATGGTTAAAGGGATCCCTGCAATTTTCAAAGCTAATAAAACCGAAATAAAGAGAATGAAGTAGAAAGTAAAAACTTCAACAAGGTAAGCAGACCCCTTATCCAGTTTTAACTTACGAGTCATCGTCCCCATCAGACGAGCTGTGAGTTTTTTAGAAAGATAGAGGCCTATCGATAGGACAATGATTCCTATGAGCACGGAACCTATTGTCACCGGTTTTTTATCGACAACAACTAGGCTTAAATCCCAGAACTCTTTAAGCGCCTTAAATAATTGGTTTTCTTCCACTTATACCCTCGTTATTTCAGTAAAATACCATGGATTTTGCCTGAAACTCAAAATAAAGGTTGATTGGGGGAAAAGTAGTTTTTACATGATGCATTGTTTCTTTTTCAACGCATGGTAGATTCCTTTAGTTATTTAAAATGGAAAAAATTTGGAGAATATAATGAAAATTTTATTTTTATCATTAATGCTTATATCTACTGCGGCTTCAGCATCTGACTTGTGTGCCGTTTCGAAAATCTACAAAGAATACCAAGATACCGCTCTTATCGAGCATGATGGGAGTGATGATGAATACGCTTTTATTGGCTTTGATGAAGAGAACTATAGCGTAAGAGCTGGGGGTTATTCCTACTCGAGTCGAAATTCAACAGAAGTGACTGTTGAGAAGAATACAGCAGCAACTCTGATTGTTTACGTTGCAAGAAAAGATGCGGCTGACTTTATCTACAAACAAGATAATACAATCGGTTGCGCAAGCCTTTCACGAATTGGAAAAACAGGAAAGCAAGAAGTTATCGCTGTTGCGAACTGTGTTCCTCAACTTGGTAACAACCCAAGATGTGGTGGGCAACCGAATATTGAGCTTTAGTTACCGCAAGTTAATTTTCTATAAAATTCAATAATGAAACAAAAGGCGAGAGGAAACTCTCGCCTTTTTATTTTCGAAACACAAAATCACTTCGGTACCGGAGTGTTTTCGTGATTATTTGTTTAATTTCTCTTCAAGTCCCAAACTAGTAAAATCTCACGAATTAAATTCGCTCTCTGCCTAGGAGAAACAAGCGAGGACGAAAGAGTTTATGTCGTCTGATAAATGACTGAGGACGAGTCGCCGTTTCGACAACGGCAGAGAGTGAATTGAATCGTGAGATGGTGCCGTAGGAGGGACTTGAACCCCCACGCGTGAGCACTAGATCCTAAGTCTAGCGTGTCTACCAATTCCACCACTACGGCATAGATAATTTAAAATAACGATCGCATCCTGCTCTTTCCCACCTTCGGGCTCCTGCCCTTCGGCCAAAAAGCTATTCGCTTTTTGACTACAAATTCCACCACTACGGCATGTACTGATTTATTTTGTAGAGAGATTATATTTAACGCTAAGGGGTGGAAATGACAAGAAAGGAATTACGCTGCATTGCGCTTTTTAAGGGTCGCAATTTCCTGCAAGAGTTGCTGCTTTTCTGCTTCGAGGGACCTAGCTTTTGTTTTGTACTCATTAACCTCTTGTCGAGCGGTTTCGAGCTGTGAGGCGTTCTTTTTGAAGTCTTCCCCAAGCAACTTGAAAGATTCTTCAAGGCGGTCATGTTGGGCCTTGGGGATTGAATCAGCTGGAGAAGCATGAGTTCTACTTCCCCCTTTCTTCTCAAGGGTTTTAAGTTTTCTCATAAAGTTATCTCGGTCACGCTCTACCGCATGAAGCCGCTTCTTTAAATCGAGAATTTTATTATTAGCCGTAATCAGTTTGTCACGGTTTTCAACCATTCCCTTGCCACTCATTCCAGCACCTTCGACTTCCCCCGTCTCAGGATTAACTCGTTTTCCGGTAGCATCTAAAAGTTTCTTTTCATTCTTCTTCATTAACGCCACGGTTCGCTCAAGCTCTTTTAACTGCTGAATACTTCTTTGCTCATGAAATTCGTTATTTTTCACTTTTCCCTGAAGCTCCTTACCAAAACTTAAAGCCTGCTGAAGTTGGTCTGAAGTTTTCTTAAGTTTTGCTTCCATGGCTTTGATTTTTTCTTGATCCTCTTCAGATCCGCTACCACTTTTATCATTCAATAACTTTTCATATTTAGATTGAATGACTTCAAATTTTGAATGTATGCTTTTGTTTGCAGCATTTAAGGTATGATTTTCTTTTTCAAGATCCTTAATGCGAGTCATGTTCTTGCCGTTGGAAGTCATTAGCTCATTCTGAACTCTATCCAAGCTGCGTTTCAAGGACTTAATTTCTGCTTGGTTAGTATTCGCTACTCGAATAAGACCTGCTTTGGCTTTGTCAGCTACATTCTGAGCAGCTTGTGATTTTCTCAAAGCCTTATCAAGTTCTTTATTATAGTACGATTGTTGGCGATGAGATTCGGCTTGCATTTGTTTAATAACTTTCTCAGCCTCAAGTAGATCTTTATTTAATTGAGCAGCCTTAGATAGAATTTGCTGCATTTTCTCTTGGTCTCTAAAATTATTTTCATCTTTAACTTCTTTTTCAAATTCTTCATAACGAGTTTCATCGATTACTTCTTCTTGAGGTTCTTCTGATTTCTGTAATGATTGCCGTAGTATCTTTTCTTTTTGAAGCTCACGGTTTTTCATTCTAAGTTCTTCACTTAATTTATCAACTTCTTCTTTGAGCTTAATGATTCTCTTCTTATCATCATCATTTGATCGCTTATAAAAATCTTTCTCTTTGTTGAGCTTTTCATTCGCAGCTTTTAGCAAAGCTTCTTCCCCTCCAATTTTATCTTTTTCTGTGAGGAGTAAGTTCGATAATGTCTCTACTGCCTTATCTCCAGGATCTTGAGATTTTTGCAATTGAACTTCCATAACATCGGAAATTTCTTCTTTGACGTTATCCAGTGATTTGACATGCCAATCCTCTGATAACTCTTTGAGCTTTGGTTTCATCTCAGATATATCACGATTTTTTGAAGCTGCTTCAACTTTACTTACAAAAGACCGAATCCTCTGTTCAAGTTCTGATTCGGGAAAGTCTTCTTTAGAAAGGTATTGAGATAAGCTTTTAACAACCCAAAAGTCATTTTCGTTATTCTCAGGAGATATACTAAGGACTCGCATTATCGTTTCTTCAAGGTCTGTGTAACGGCCTTTAACTTTAATAATATCTTCACTTAAGTGATCAACCGAAACTTCAGAAACAAGGTTTTCGATTTTATCTTCAACAAGACCTTTCACTAAAGTATAAGGGTCTTCTGCTTCAATGAAGCCTTTGACTCTTACCAAAAAGTCATTGTCATCTGTCATGCTAAAGTATTTTACGAAATTATCTTTATCTAAAGACCCATTTTTCTTTTGAAGGAGTTTTCCTGGTTGAGCGAGTTCTTTGGCAAGAGCAATAATTTTTTCACAATGCTCATCATTGAGGTTCTCAATTTTTTCTTGTTCTGGATGACCCTCAAGAACATGTCTAAGAGTTTCAATATTTAAGTCTTTAATAAACTGAGGCTTCAAGGTTTTCTTTGTAAAAATCGCTAGTTCTTCTATAAACTTTGCAGAGATTTTCATTGAAGCATAGTTTAGAGTTTCTTCTGATTCAATTGGTAATTTCTTATCCTTAGCTTCGGCAAGGCGTTCGTAATGCTTTCCTTTATCAAGTGATTCAAGATTAGGCTCGTAAATGGTTTCCTGACTTGAAATTTCGTCTTTATTTCTTTCTAAATCATAGAGAAAAATCAAAGAGTTTTGTTTTTTGTTAAACCCCTGACTCCAGAGACCTGTTAATTTGATTGTGTTTCGATCAACTTGAATTTCCATAAGGTCACATGCTGAGCAAATCAAGGAAAGGAGTGAGTCTTCTTTTGCAGATGAACTAATGGGCTGGAACATCTTCGCAAAAAAGTCTCTTTGGACACCTTGATTTCTTAGATTTACGGAAAGGATAAAATCTTTCTCACTTCTCCCAATATCAATTTCAGCAGGGAAGCTCCCCATCCCCTCTTGAGTAAGATAATTAAGAAACATAAGGGATAAATCAAGGAAAGTTCGAATTTTAACGGGATGAAAATCATTTTCATGAGATTCAAGATGAATAATATCTGAATAAAAACCTAGCCGACTAAAATCAATAACCTTAAATGAATTTTGATACTCAAGTAGTTTACCTAATGTGAAATTCTGATAAATTCCTTTTTTTAGTTTTGAATAGCTTCCAATGAGATGATCTACAATCTTGTTTCCAATAAGTTCTGGATCAATTGCAATCTCACCTCTTTGTGAAAGAAACTCTTTAAAAGAACCCGGCTCAGTTGTTAATAAAACAGGCTTTTGGCGATGAGCATCCTCTAATTTCTCAAGATTATCACTCAGGATAAAATCAATCGACTCATCTGCATTTCCAATTTCAGCATTAAAGATCTTTAGAAGCTTATCCACAGCTTCATCTTGATCTTTCAGAAGAATAAATTTTCTTCTTTCATCACTCATGCTGTTATTTCATCCTTATCTTCTTCTTTGTAATAGTCATAATATTTCTGTAGTCGATCAAGAAATCGAGAAAAGTAAATTTTCCTCGATCCTGTTTTTAAGCGTAGGTCTCTTAATCTAAGCCCATACTTATTGCTAGCATCACCTTTATGGAAGTAAGCCACCCTTTGACCTATAAAAAGGTCTGCAAAGCTCAGGATGATTTCCCAGTCAAAGAAATCTCGCTGTTCTTTACCATTAAACCCTGTTCCATCTCCCCACTCATGTTGATTAAGAATATTTTCGTGAAGGAGTTTGCTGTTAAAAATATTCCCAAGACTTTTTGCAAATTCATAAGACATTTTAGGATGTTTCTTGAATCGTGAAAGCTCATTTGGACTCACTGAAAAAAGATGGTCTCTACCTTTAGAACTTGCTTCGCGTTCTAACTCAATCGCTTGATGTAGGTGAAAGGAAAGGTTTTGTTGAAGACTGACATCGAGTAGAAAAGCTAGATTATAAATATCTTGGATAAATTCAAAGTCGTAGTAACCCATGACTAGAGAGAGAAAACTCGCAAAGAAAGCCACTTCAGTATTTCTTACGTAATCTTCGGTACTCACTTTAAAAAAGGACTCCGTCATATCATCTGGAAAAGCATAAAAGACTTCATGGAAGGAAAGGATCATGTCGAGAAGGTTTCCATTTGTTTCATAGAAGCAACCCTCAAGAATTTCTTTTATAATCTCTTGTGAATGAAAAGCGCGCTCTTCTTCAAATCTTAATGTTTTTAGCTTTTTTAGAAGCGTTACAAGCTTATCTCTTTTAGCTCGATCAAAAGACTCACAAATGTTTAATGTCTGAAGTTTTTTCTTTGCTAAACGTTCAATTGTTTCTTTTGTGATGGGGTCTCCTGCATGAACAAAAATCACAGGATTAGGTCTTGTACTAAAAAAATGTACAATATAACCGCCACAAATCTTACCAATCTTAAGATCGTGAATAGAAATTTTTCTAACGTCTTCTTGCGAATACGTTAAGTTTTTAATCTGAAATGTTTTTTCCAACTTCCTTTCCTTAGGGGTGAAAATCCCTTTAGTTAAGTATCGGAAAATTGGTCAAAAATACTAATTCGCTCAGGTTAGAGAGACGGCCCTAATTTTGATTATAAATTAAGATTTTTAAGACTTCGGAATTCCTTTAGGTATCGCAGAGAGAAGATTTTTTGTGTAGTCCATTTTCGGATTGTGATAGACCTCGTCGGCAGTCCCATACTCGACTATTTTACCCTGGTACATAACCCCGACGTAATCAGAAATAAAATTCACCACACTTAGATCATGAGAAATAAAAATATAGGTCAAATCAAACTCTTCTTGAAGGTCGAGAAGCAAGTTTAAAACCTGCGCTTGAACAGAAACATCAAGGGCAGAAACAGATTCATCACAAATAATGAATTCTGGATTTAACGCCAATGCTCTGGCGATGGCAATTCTTTGTCTTTGCCCTCCACTAAACATGTGAGGGTATCTTGAAAGATGAGAAGGAAGAAGATCAACCTTACCCATTAAATATTCAGCTTTTTCTAATCTTTCTTTTGAATTGGATCCAATTCCATGAATTTCCATCGGTTCCGTTAAAATTTGACCAATAGTCATCCGTGGATTGAGTGACGAATAAGGATCTTGAAAAATAATCTGAAGTCTTGAACGAATACCTCTTAAATCATTTTTATCCAGCTCGTTGATTGAAATATCCCCATATTGGATCGTTCCTTCTGTCGGTTCCTCAAGTCTTAAAATAGTTCTACCAAGAGTTGTTTTACCGCATCCCGACTCTCCAACAAGACCAAGAGTTTTCCCTTTTCTTAATTCAAAACTCACCCCATCAACTGCTTTCACATAACCAACAGTTGACCTGAAAAATCCCGCCTTAATAGGAAAATATGTTTTAAGATTATCTACTTTTAAAATTACAGGATTTCTTTCTTCCTCGTGAGTATAAGATTTTGTAAATGGTTTCATTCTCTCTTGAGAGACCTTTAACTCATTACCTGAATTATCCATGAAATCTGAAACCGTTAGAAGTCTTTTAGGATTTCCTTCCAAGCCAGGTCGACAAGAAAGAAGCCCTTTTGAATAAGGGTGCTGCGCTTTTTCAAAGATGTCTTTGGTTTTCCCTTGTTCGACAAGATTACTTTTATACATAACGATAACGTCGTCAGCAATATCTGCAATAACAGCAAGATCATGAGTAATAAAAAGAACACCCATTTTGTATAAGTGTTGAAGCTCAGAAATTAAATCGAGAACTTGTTTTTGGATAGTCACATCAAGGGCCGTTGTCGGCTCATCACAAATCAGTAACTTTGGATCACAAGCAATGGCCATGGCAATAACAACTCGCTGCTTTTGCCCTCCTGACATTTCATGCGGGTAGGCATGTGCTTTTCTTTTGGGATCAGGAATCCCTACTTGATCCATGAGCTTTATCGCTTGGTTCCAAGCATCTGTTTTATTGAGACCTTTATGAAGCATCAAAGCTTCTGCAATTTGATAGCCCACTTTAAAGACAGGGTTAAGACTCGTCATTGGTTCTTGGAAAATCATACTAATATCATTTCCACGAATCCCTCGAAGCTCCCTTTCTGAAAACTTTAAAAGATCTTGTCCTTTATAAAGAATTTCTCCAGAAGTAATTTTCCCAGGAGGTCTTGGGATAAGCCCAAGAATTGAATAAGCAGTAACACTTTTCCCTGATCCAGACTCACCAACAAGGCCTACTGTCTCCCCCGCATCAACAGAAAAGGAAACATTGTTAACGGCCCTGGTAACACCTTCTTCTGTATGAAATTCAACCGTTAAGTTTTTTACTTCTAATAAACTCATTAAGCATCCTTCCCTTTAAGTTTAGGATCGAGTGCATCTCTCAATGCATCTCCGAGAATATTAAAAGCCAGAACAATGATAAACATTGCGATAGTTGCACCAGCTAATTGCCACCAATGCCCTTGAATAAGTTCTTGTTTAGCATCATCAATCATTTTCCCCCAGCTGGGTACATCTTGAACCCCAAGCCCAAGGTAAGAAAGAATAACTTCTGATTTGATCGCTACTTGAAATTGTAATGAGGCATTGATGATTACGATATGAAAAATATTAGGAAGAATATGTCTAAAAAGTTTTTTTGTATGCCCACCGCCGATGGCCGTTACGGCTTGAACATAATCCCTATTCTTATGCTTTATAACTTCACCTCTAACAAGCCTGCAAAGGTGAACCCAGGAAGTTAAACCCAAAGCAATATAAACTGAATTAATTCCTTTTCCCAAAATAAAAGAGATAGAAATAAGAAGCATAATAGTAGGGATAGAAGAAAAGGTTGTGTAAAACCAAACAACTGCTTCATCAACAATACCTCCAAAATATCCTGCTACTGCCCCAAGTGAGATCCCAATCGGAATGGCAATCAAAGAAGAAACCAACCCAACTGACATTGCGACTTGAGTTCCATAAATAACTTTTTTAAAAACATTTCTTCCCAGAAAATCAGTTCCAAGCCAAAAGTCTCCGTTCGGAGCCATGTTTTCTGGACCAGCAGCCGTTGCCCAATCCCCGGCAACTAAGCCCAAAGAAACAAGCAAGGCGATCAAGGCATAAATAACAACGATTACCAAAGATAGAGTTGCGACCTTATCCTTCAAAATTCTTTGAAGAGCTTCTGCCCATAATGATTTGGTTTCTTTTTGACTCATTAGTTTAGCTTCACTCGTGGATCAACAACCGCGTAAAGGATGTCAGTTATTAAATTAAAAATGATATAAGCAATCGAGCTAAGAATGGCGAAAGCTTTGATTACTGGGAAATCTGAAGAGTTAATAGCCTGAAGGATCGTTCCCCCTAGCCCCGGAATATCAAAGAAACTCTCCAGTAATAGAGCTCCTAAAATCAGAAAAGGAATCTGAATAACAACATATGTAATAACAGGAATAAGCGCGTTTCTTAGAACATGCTTTAAAAGTATCGTTATCTCCGAAAGACCTTTCGCTCGCGCTGTTCTCACATAATCTTGGTAAATTTCGTCTAAAATAACCGTTCTGAAAAAACGAATATCTGGACCAAGTGACAGGATAATCCAAATGATTCCTGGAAGCATTGTGTAGGCTAAGAAATTAGGAAAACCTTCTTCGTAACCAGAGATTTCGAACCATCCAAGTTTAAAGGCAAAAAACCACTGGAAGAAAAGAATATAAACCAAACTCGAAACACTCATTAAGCTAATGCAAAGAACTCGAATAAATGTGTCCAAGCCTTTACCTCGATAATAAGCAACGACTAACGAAATTAAGATCGAAAGAATTGTTGAGATCACAAAAGCTGGAACGGTCAATGTTAATGAAGGATAAGCTCTGTTAACTATAACTTCTGAAATAAGCTGTTTCGTTGCCCATGATCTACCGAAATCAAAAGTAAATGCACTTTTTACGATATCGAAGTATTGAGCAGCTAAAGAACGATCCAAGCCTAACTGGTGCCTAAGTTCCTCAACTTGTGATGCCGTTGCATTTTTACCAAGCAATAAAGGAGTGGGATCACCCGCAACAACATTGAAAAGAATAAAGATAACGAAACTGACCCCAAAGATAACGGGGATCAAATAAAGAAGTCTTCTAAGAATGTATTGAATAAGCTGCATTCGCCCCTATAACTTTTCGATATTCTCGGATTTAGTTTTCATATCAATATCATAGTATTTTGAAATACCATGAGTGAATTCAGTAAATTTAAAGTTTTTTAGCCAACTATGAAGAAGCCCATAACCCACTCTATGAAAACCAAAGATTAATGGAGTTTTTTCAGCTGCATATTTATACATTTTCTCGTAAAGCGCTGTTCGCTCGGGAGTATCTCCCATCACAGAAGCTTTTTCATACATTTTATCAAACTCTGGGTCATGAAAGTTAGAACCATTTGATCCCGGAGCTTGGTTCGGGCTGTAAAGGAGTTGTAGGAAATTTTCAGCATCTGGATAATCTGCTCCCCATGCCATTCCAAACATCATTGTTTGCTTTGTATTTACAAGCTTCATAAGCTCAGGCCAAGTCACACCCATTGGTTTAATTTTAATACCAATCTTAGACATCATTTGCTGAAACATCTCAGTCATCTGGCGTGCTTTTGTATCGTATTTATAGTGATAAGTAATTTCTGGAAGCCCTTTACCATTAGGGTACCCAGCTTCAGCTAAAAGTTTTTTAGCCTTCTCAAGGTCTAGGTTTTGGTAAGGACCTTTGAAGCCCTCAATATGACCCGCAATATTTGGTGGGACAATTGATTGAGCAGGAACTGAAATTCCATAGAAAAAGTTTTTATTAATTTTGTCTCTATCATAAGCAGCAGACATTGCTTGCCTTAGTTTCAAATTGTTTTTAAAAAGCTTATGTTCATGATTAAAAGCATTATAAGTCACATCCAAGCCAACTTTTTTCTCAGCTCTAATTCCTTTCTTCGTAAAATCCTCAGCAAGACCTTTCCCTGGGATAATAACTTGGTTGAATTGCTCAGCTGGAATTGACATCGTATCAAGCTTCCCTTTTAGGAAGTTCAGCCAACGAGTTTGCTCTTCGGTAATAATACTCACAACCAATTTATCTACGAGAGGAAGCTTCTTGCCTTTATCTTTTAAAAGACCTTTCGCTTCGTCACCCTCTTCACCTTCAGAGGGATAAAACTCATCTCTATACTTAGGGTTTTTCGTATAAACAATTTTATTGCTTTGAGTGTATGTTTCAGTTGTAAAAGGTCCGGTTCCAACGGGATTATTTAAAAACTCAGCACCATATTTTTCAACGGCTTCTTTGGGAACAACACTAGTAAAAGGCATCGCAAGCGCATAAAGAAACTGCGGGAAAGGTTTCGTAAGCTTAAATTGAACCGTGTGAGAATCAATGGCCTTAACACCAGGAATCTCTGCTTCATAGTCCACAAGCTCAGCATCTGCATTTTTCTCTCTCCAATCATTTAGACCAGCAATTTTTCCATCAACAAGCCACCAACCTTTTGACTGTAGCTTTGGGTCAGCCAGTCTCTTTATCGAATAAACAACATCCGCAGATGTCATCTCTCTTCCCTTCCCTTGTGGAAAGCAAGCATTGTCATGAAACAGAACGCCTTTTTTAAGTTTAAAAGTATAAGTCAGTCCATCAGTCGAAACTGTTGGCATCGCTTCAGCTAGATTAGGAGCTAAAGTATAAGGTCTTTTCAGATAGTGAAACTGCAGAAGCCCTTCATAAACTCTGGCCACTTCATTTCCTGAATAAAGATCACTCGCTTCATTGGGGTCAAAGCCTTTAACCTTAGCTGGTGTAGAGATATAGAGAACCTTTTCTCCATCAGCTTCAGAATTATTTTTTGTGCACGAAGCAGCAATAAATAAAACTAATACAACAAAACCCCAAATTTTGATCATAAAGAACTCCTATTGACTCTGATCTTAACTCTAAGAGTTTACCTATTTGTCCGTTGATACTCAATATTATTGAACTTACATGGAGAGAGGTGCATTCTGGCAACTTTCATGGCTGAAGTGAACGCCCATTACGCTTTGTTGCCCTCTGCTAAGGCGAAGTTTACTCGTTTCAAAGAAACCCCCAAGCGCTGGCGAGAAATCCTCGAAGACCCATTCCAGAGTAAACTTATCAAGCTTTTTGACCACTTTTAGAGAATTCGTTGAGACAGTAATCTTTCTATCATTGTGTTGAAAGGTGCAATTCTCAACTGGAGTCGCTCCGCACCTTTTCGAGAAGTAAGATTCAAACCAAGTTTCTTTTTTTTGTTTAAAACTTCGAAGCCAAAAAAGATTATTTCCCATAAATTGAAGAAAACTCGATAAGTACTCTTTGCGATAAAGATTATTTTTCCGTGATAGATCCTGATAACCAACAGAGATTTGCCTAAAGAAACTACCAGAAAATAAAAAACCGCTTCCTGATTTTTTTAC
>JAUHYH010000223.1 GCA_030426585.1 Bacteriovoracia bacterium | reverse complement strand
AACGAAATATTGATGAACAATACCGGAACAACCCCCTATTCTATATTCCAAATGATAAGGGTCTTCCTGTCCCAAGGTTTAAACAACCAGATAAATTTACCTTTGAATTTTTCACAAACTCTCATCGTCGAGTTTTAGAAAACTCAAAAGAATCAAACTATGCTTGGGTTGTTTACACTCTCGAGGACCCGAGTGCTGATGATATAAAATATGCCACAGAACAATCAGGGGGGGACACCGTAGACCTTGGACGAAATCTTGTTCGCTATCATGTCCCTTATAACCCCTTTAATGATCAAGATATTGATTTCAGTAATTTAAAAAACCAAGTTGTTATGGAAAAAGTGGATGAGGTTGAATTTGTTTTCTGGAATTCAAAAACTGAAAAGTTCACACCCTTAAGTGAAATTGCAGATGGCCAAGGCTGGATCCAAGCGATGAAAGTTATCATTAAGTTCCGTAACCTCTATGACCAACCAGAAGAGCTCGAAAGAATCTTTCGTCCCATCTGGCCTCTCTATAACCCACTCGACAATGAAGTCAGAGGACAGCAGAACCCTCTAGCGGGAGGATTCCAAGGACAAAATATTCGACCAGGAGGTAATCCTGGTAACTAAAAGAATTTTAAATACGAATCAAGGTGTTGCTATATTGATGGTTCTTTCAACCATTACTGTACTGACTCTACTGATGTTTACTTTTCGTTATGAAACTTCAGTTAATAAAATTAAAGCCTTCAATATTACCGGTAAATCTCAAGCCAGACTAAATGCGGAGTCAGGTCTTCATCTTGCTTTGATTAGACTCGAAATTTATCAAAAGGCCTTAAACTTCCTTGGTGATAATAAGAACCTTTCACAATACGCTGCTCCTGAAATGCTTAATCAGGTCTGGAGCTTTCCTTTAAAGTTCCCTTTTGAAATCACAGGAGAAATGGGGCTCTCAGACCAATCAGATGTTAAAAAGTTTCAAAAAGACCTTATTCTTGAAGGTGAAATCGTTACGACAGTTAATAGCTTTGCTAATAAACTTAACCTTAATGCCCTTCGCCTCTCTGACCTCCTCAAGTTTAACTCTGAATTTAAAAAATCTCAGAAGCCCTTGACGACATCAGGTCAAAGTCAGGGAGGAACGACAACTGGAAGTTCCACAGGCGGAACCCAAACCACGGAAGAAGAAAGGAAGAAAGAAGAGGAAAAACTTCTTAACATCGAAGATAGATTTAAAGAACTGATTGAGCGTGCACTCAAGCAAAAAGAACTGACTGATGAATACTTCTTTAACCAATATAGTGGAATCGATATTAATGAATTGATTGCAGCCGTTAAATATTATATTAGCGATCGAAATACTGATATTGGGCCGCTCTCAACTCAAGTTCGAGCAGACTTTGAGAAACTCGGGATCACTCCAAAACATGCACCCATGACAAGTATTTCAGAAATGAATCTTCTTCCTTATTGGAATGATGACCTTATTGGACTTATTAAAAATGAAGTCACCGTTCATGGGGATATGATTATCGATATCAACAAACTTACCGCCAATATGATTCGCTTAATTGTCCCTGAAATCACAGAAGAACAGATTGAGGACTTCTATAAATATCAAGCTAATAATGGAAATCCGATTACCTTTGATTCTGAGAATGACCTGACAAATTACTTCGCTGATGAGGCGAGGATTGTCCCAAAAGTCGAAATGACCGACCGTTTTAATCTCTTAAAAAAGGCGGGGATTACTTTTGGCTCAAAGCCCTCTCTTTTTAAAATTGAATCCACTGGGATCGCAGGGAACGCTAAATACACCATTAATGCCATTGTCGTTCTCTCTCAAGTTGCAAAACAAAACCAACAAAAACCAGGTCAGCAATCGAGTTCAAGCTCCTCCTCATCGTCAAGTAGCTCATCGACGGGAGGCGCCCAAGGAGGATCCGACCAAAGTGGTCAGGCTAACCAGGCAAAGTTTGAATTTGCTAAACCAAAAGTTATAGAAATTTTCGTCAATTAAAATTTTTTTCTGTATCATTTATTTATGTTCACCGTAACCATAGACATGGGAAGTTACTCTATTAAAATCCTTGAATCCAAGGTTGATAAGAAACGCCCAAAACATGTAAACAAAATTGAAATTCCACTTAAAGTTACTGAGCCTGTTGCGCCAGAAAAAAAAGATGAAGAAGATGAGCTACAACTCGTTCTTCCCCATCTTGAAGCTCAACTTGAAGCTCTCGATATCTATCTTTCAAAAATTCCAGATAATGCTAAGATTGTTTTCCAAAGCCCGATGGAGATGACTTCATCTCGTTTTATTGAAATCCCTGTAAAGCAAAAGAAAAAAGCAGAGCAGATGGTCCCATTTCAATTAGAGGAAAACATTCCTTTTCTTATTCAGGATATTCACTTAGCAAGCAACCTTAAGAAAACAGCCATAGGCTTTGAAAGTCTCTCTAGTTATGCCCCCCATTCTGTCTTTCAGAAATACTGGGATGTCTTAAAGGCACACGATGCCTTACCAACCTATCTCACAACTGAACTTTCAACATGGTCACAATATGTTGCAAGTACTGATGAATTTAAAGAAGGTGGAACGACTTGTATCCTGGATATTGGTCATAGAAAAACTGTTGCTTACTTTATCCATGAAGGGAAAATTCTCGCTTACAACATGGGATTTGTCGCCGGATCTAATATTAATGAAATGATCATGACTCATTATGATGTTGATATAGAGAAGGCCATTGATTTTAAACACAATAACTCCTTCTTTCTCCTCAAAGAACAATACCATGAGGTCGATGCTCGACAGAGAGAGTTCGCCACTAAAATGGATGAATCTTTACAGCCTCTTGTTAGAGAATTTAAACGATGGGAGTTAAGTTTCAGAGTTAACCATGCCCTCTCTATTAACAAAGTTTACCTCACAGGTGGAACTTCTCAGATAAAAAATATTGAAAACTACCTAACGGGGGCACTTGGAATAAAAGTTACTTTCCTCGATGATTACACGAGAAATTTCTCATCAATTGGTTCTAAAAGATCAGACTTTCTCAGTTTCGGAAATGCGAATGCTCTTTCTTATTTCTATGCGTTTCGACAACAATGTCACAACTTCTTAACAGGAGCTTTCGCTCCCCTTAGAAGTGAAGAGATCCCATTATATTCTTTAAGTTTTGTGAGTATACGAACGGTAATGATGACTCTCTTTATTTGCGGCGCTTTATTCCTTGAAGGAATATTTTTAGATAAAAGAGACAAAGAACTCACAAGGGCCGTCACAAGCACTCTTTCTCGCCCAGATCTTGGAATCGCTTCGAGAGATATTAAGGTAAATTTAAAAAAGAAACCTGAAAT
>JAUHYH010000222.1 GCA_030426585.1 Bacteriovoracia bacterium | reverse complement strand
AATCAGCTGTGGCCTGACAAGCACTGTCTTCCACTGAGTTTCCCCAAACTTTAGGGGTATTGGGTATGGCCTTTGATGCTTGGGCCAACATCATCGCCAACTGACCGCCCCCTAGAATTCCCACCTTTTTAAAGTTTCTGACATTACCCATAGAATCCCTGACAAATCAGTAATTTACCTTGTCTACGTCTTTTATATAACGTAGATTGAGGACTGTGAACCGCTAAAGTTTCTCTGGTTGAGATACCAGAAAAGAGGTCATCTGATGTGTGGGATAGTCGGCATTATAGGCACCCCACATTCTGCTGAAGAAGCGTATCAAGGTCTTCTTCTCCTGCAACACCGAGGACAGGACGCTGCAGGAATCCTAAGTTTTGATTTCCATCAAAAAAAGTATTCCCTACACAAAAACCAAGGTTTGGTGAACCAAGTTTTTGATAAAGATTCTTTAGAAAACTTAGATGGTGAAATGAGTATCGGGCACACTCGTTACTCAACGGTAGGTTCACTTGATATTAAAGATGTTCAACCGCTTACATTGAATTATCCATTCGGCTTAGGTCTTGTTCACAACGGAAATCTTGTTAATTTTAAAGAGCTCAAAGATTTTCTTAATAACGAAAAGAAGAGATTTATTTTTACCAAGAATGACGGTGAAGTGATTATCAATCTCCTCTCTGATCACCTCGCTCATATGGTAAAAAAATATGAAGCTGAAGGAAAAGAGTTTGAACCTGACCTGCTTTTTCAAGCCACATCTTATCTCTATAAATATGCAAAGGGTGGGTATTCAACACTAGCGACAATTGCCCCCTACGGACTGCTTGCTATTCGTGATCCCAATGGGATCAGACCTATGATTCTTGGAGAGAAAACCCTACCTAATGGAGAAAAAGCTCACTGTATTACAAGTGAAAGTGTGGTTCTCAATTTTCTTGGTTATGACATCGTTCGTGACCTTGAACCGGGAGAAGTTCTTTTCATTGATAAAACGGGCAAACACTTCAGCAAAGTTCTCACTCAAGAACCTAAAAAATCTTGTATGTTTGAATGGATTTACTTCGCCAATCCTGAGTCAAGGATTGAAGATAAAAACGTTTACGAAAAACGTTTAGAGTTTGGAAGAGCGCTTGGAAAAAAAATCAAACCTCTCCTTGAAAGCGGTGCTATTAAACCTGATTACGTCGTTCCTGTTCCTGATACGAGTAAAATTTCTGCAACTTCCCTGAGTGAAGAGCTGGGGATACCACTGCGTCCCCTTCTTAATAAAAACCGATATGCTCAAAGAAGTTTCATTCTCAACTCTCAGTCTTCTCGCGAGAAGGCCGTTAAGATGAAGCTTTTTCCCATTAAAGAAGATATCGAAGGCAAAAATCTTCTTATTGTTGATGATTCTATTGTTAGGGGCACAACTTCTAAACGTATTATTCAAATGCTTAAAGACTGTGGGGCTAAAGAGGTTTACATGGCCTCAACCTGTCCCAAGATTATATACCCCTGTAGTTATGGAATTGATTTTCCCAATCGAGAAGATCTCGTCGCTCACGACAAAGATCTTCCCGAAATAGAAAGTGCTATCGGTTGTGAAAAACTCATTTATTTGAGCGTCAAAGAACTGAAACAAATCCTTGGGCCTAACCTTTGTACGGGTTGTCTCACAGGAGAATACCCTACAGGAGAAGATTATATTCAGGGGCCTCGACTTATTCATAAAGGGTCCGTAAAAAATATCTTCACTCATAAAGATGAAAATAAACTAGGGTTTCGATTTAGTGATCGATACTCAGTTTTTGATTGGGGTGAAATGCCTGATACGATTGAGCAAAAAGGAAATTCCCTAGCTTTCATGGGGAAACTCTTTTTTAATCTACTTGAAAATACGGAAACATGGAATAACTGGGAAGCCCCTAGCTATTTAAACAGTACTATCGTTAATGACCTCAAGGCCAAAGGTTTAAGAACTCATTATCGTGGGTTTAATACTAAAAACAATGAACTCGAAGTTCATAAAATTGAAGTTCCTAAAGACATAAAGGTCTATCAAGACAGACCGACCAATACCTTAATCCCTCTTGAAGTACTCTTTCGCTTTGGACTTCCAAAGGGAAGTAGCTTTAAGAATCGAATGAACCACGAAGACTTCAAGCCTTATCTTTCAGCTTATAAAGATACTGATTCTTTATTCCCTCAACCCATTATCGATTTTTCAACTAAATTAGAGGCTAAGGATCGCTACCTCGACTATTCAGAGGCTAAAAAGATCTCAGGGATGAACGATAATGAATTTCAAGAACTAGTCGAGACCACTCAAATCATCGCTAAAAGACTTTTTGATTTCTTTCAGACAAGCGGTCTAACTCTCTGGGATGGTAAATTTGAATTTGCCTTTGGTGAAAACCGAGAAATCACTCTTGTGGACTCTATTGGGATTGATGAACTTAGATTAAGCAAAAATGATGTTCTCCTGTCGAAAGAATTTTTAAGAGATAATTACCGAGAAAGTTCTTGGTACCAATCTCTCCGAGAATATCAGAAGAATTTTCCAGATAACTGGAAAGAAAAAATGATTAATGATGGAATCTCACCAACTCCTCTTTCTCAAGACATCCTGAAAAAAACCAGTGCCCTTTACTGTAGTTTTACGAATACCTTATCTAAGGCCATTAACAACGAACTTATTTTTAAAGACTACAGTGATATCGATCAATATTTAAAAGAATACGTAAGGAGTACAAGATGAACATCTTAGTATTAGGAAAAGGCGGAAGAGAGCACGCTCTCAGTTGGAAGCTTTCTCATTCATCTTTAGCTGACAAAGTTTACGTAATGCCTGGAAATGCAGGGATTGCGACGGAGCCCAATGTTGAATGCCTTGAAGGAAATCCTTTAGAGTTTGAAAAACTAGGAGAGACTTGTCGTGAGCTTTCCATCAATATGGTTGTTGTAGGACCGGAAGCTTACCTTGAAGCCGGTATTGTCGATTTTTTAAGTGAGAAGAAAATCCCTTGTATTGGACCAAGACGTGAAGGCGCTCAACTAGAATCTTCTAAAGCTTTCTCAAAAAAAATCATGATGGAATGTGATATTCCAACCGCAGATTACCAATACTTTGACGACCCCAAAAAAGCTTCTGCATTTATTGAGCAATGGCCATATCAATCTGGAATGGTCCTTAAAGCCGATGGACTCGCTAGCGGGAAAGGTGTTTTTGTCTGTGATACTAAAGAACAAGCCAAAGAAGCTTTAAAACTGATATGCCTAGAGAACACTCTCGCTTTAGAGAATCCGAATGAAATTATTATTGAAGAAAAACTTGTCGGGAAAGAACTCTCAGCCTTCGCTCTGAGTGATGGAATTGAATATATTTACCTTGGTGATGC